>JAISLW010000284.1 GCA_031277105.1 Planctomycetaceae bacterium
TTTATAAAAGCAGACAGTTATCGCCACAAAGTGTTGGACAATAAGGCACACAATTTTGCCCTCACCTTGCCGGAAAATTTGCAGGAACAGGCAGACGAAATTCTGAAGTCCACCTACAATCTCGAAATGCTTGGATTGAAACATCCCCTTAAAGAACGGGTCTTGGAACATGCTTTGGTTGAGAAAATCAAATACTTCCTGCTGGAACTCGGTACCGGTTTTACTTTTATTGGCAATCAATATCGTTTGACTCATAACGACGAGGAATATTTCATCGATTTGTTGCTCTTTAACAGAAAAATTCATTCTCTTGTCGCCATTGAATTGAAAGTAGGGACTTTCAAGCCCGAATATATAGGAAAAATGAACTATTATCTTGGCTTGCTTGATTTGCAGATGAAACAGGATGATGAAAATCCCTCAATCGGCATCATCCTTTGCGCCGACAAAGGCAAAGTAGATATTGAACTCGCTCTGCGCGATTTCAATAAACCCATCGGCGTAGCAGAGTATATGCTGAACTTCCCCGAAAAAGAAATTAAAGAATTAATAAATAATGAAATGTTGAATTTTGAAAACAATAATCCGGTTACGCAGAAATAAAATAAACGTCATGCGTTAATTAATTTTAATACTACCTTTGTACTACAAAATATTTTTAAACTGTTCTTACTGGAATTTGCGTTTACCTTCGTCTGCCTAGTTTTTGGGCGGCAGGTTTTGACGTTGAGCAACTTGTGGAATATGAAGAGTTTTTATGAGTTTTACGCTTCGGTTGACGAAAAGTGCAACGTTGCGTTGCACTTTTACTGTGATGTTGATTATGTCAAAAGTTAAATCGTTGAACGAAACAGATGGGCGTATTTAAAAATTCATTTGTCCAGGTAAGCGGCGTTTCGCCCAGTGTTTAATTTTGGGCCGCATTACGGTTTACGTCATCAATAAATTTTAATATTTCGCACGTCTAAAATAAACATATTTTAGGCTTTATGAATTATTGAAATTTATTGGTAGCATAAACTCCATTGCGGCCCAAAAAGTAAACGCAGCGGCGAAACGCCGCCTACCTTTTTGCAAAAAAAGAATTTTTAGAGACGTCCGTATATTATATTTTCAATAACCTATTTTATAGGAGTAAAAAAAACATGGAAAAAATAAGAATTGGTATTTTGACCGGTAGCCTGCGTAGGGAATCGTATAGTAAAAAGATTGGTTTGTATGTAGCGGATCTTTTACCGGAAGATTTTACTGCCCAATGGATCGATTTGGGTAACCTCCAATTGTACAATCAAGATTATGACGACGATGGGAACCCGCCCCAAGAATGGCAAGTTTTTCGGCAGACTATTAAGGACTTGGACGGTTTTTTGTTCGTTACCCCCGAATACAATCGCTCTGTCACGCCGGCGCTAAAAAACGCATTGGATATTGCGTCCAGACCCTTCGGGCAAAATGCATGGAACGGTAAACCAGGAGCGATTATCAGTGTTACTCCGGGCAAACTAGGAGCATTCGGCGCTAATCACCATTTAAGACAGCCAATGGTCTTTTTAAACATCCCTTTACTTCAACAACCAGAAGTCTATATCAGCAACATTGCGAATCTTTTTAATGACAAAGGCGAAATCGTCGATCAGCATACAAAAGATTTTCTACAAAATTTTGCCGACTCATTTGCCAATTGGATACGGACATTGACTAAAAACGCCAGAAAATAAATGAATTAAGACTTGCAACAAATATACGCCAATAATTGACTGACTTTTATGAGTATCTAAAATTTCCGATATTCTGATTTGAGTTTAGTTTTTGATTGTTGTGGTATGTATTGTTATTTTTAATTTGATTTGTAAATGTACAAATGAAACTTGGTATTGATTGATCTATTTTATGTCAACAGATATTTTTTTTATTCCTTTACAAAAACAAAAACAGATTGTTGATTTGTGGAATTGGATCAATGAAGAAAACGATAGGTCAGTAAATAGATCAGTAAACGGATCAATTATTCAGGACGTAATAAACGAAATTCCGTTTGATGGCGGATTAGATTTTCAATGCTTAAAAACGACAATAGAAAATTTCAACAAAATCCTAACTACAGGATTTGAATGTAAATATTCAGACTTAGGCGATCTATTTACATCTATAATTGGTAGTACAATTATTGACTTGAACGATGAAATCTTATCTAATAAAATTTTATCTGATAAGATTATAACAACAGATACAATTCTCAAAAAAATAACTAATTTTTTTATAACGCCAATATTACCATTTAGTAATAATAAACGGCAGTCATTAACTGACCATTGCGCTAAAATATCAATGAAATTTGTGGTATATGCTACATTAACTAGACGTCTGGCTCATTTTTATACTAATCATTGGGAGGTAGGGTCGGCGTCGCTTGTTGCAGAAGGTATCGGCATGCTTTCACAAATTCCCATTTTTAACGCAAATATGGATATGATACTCGACTGTATTTTTGATCCGTGTTGATTTAACAGTTATACTTTTCATACAAAAAATAACTATAGGGCGTATTTAAAAATTCATTTGTCCAGGTAGGCGGCGTTTCGCCCAGTGTTTAATTTTGTGCCGCATTAGAGTTTACGACATCAATAAATTTTATTACTTTACAACGCCTAAAAGACATCTATTTTATACGTTATGAATTATTAAAATTTAATAATTATTTTGTACGTATTGCGACGCAAAAAAAAATAAACACAGCGGCGAAACGCCGCCTACCTTTTTTGCAAAAAATGAATTTTTAGAGATACTCAATTACGTATTGGCGATTTTTTAGGTACAGGAGGGACAAGTGGGACAATAAGGACAATTTTTTTGTAACAAAAAGCTGTTCTTTAAATTTCTAACCTCCCTAACCTCTATTCACTATTCCTTGAACGGTTTTGATTTTTTTGTAAGTATCATTTCTTTGTTAATAACGTCAATAAGACATTCTAACAATAATTTATTTGGATGCGTTCCTAATCTTTCGATAGCGGTTATTGCGTTTTTTGTTGCGTTATTTGTTGCGAGCAGTTCGGCGTATATTCTGTAATTTTGGTTAATACTTGTTATTTCTGTTTTATTTATTTTGATTTTTATGTTATCAATTTTTGATACGGCAGTTAGCAATATTGTTTCAGGATTATTTCCTTTGCCATCAATAATTGTCCCGTCAGATAATTTGATTACAATTTCGTATTCCGTTTCGTTATTTTGTTCGTCTTTATAATTTTTGTCTTGGCAATTCGTCGAAGTCAAAAATTGTTCTTTGACGGATCGATTGACGGATCGCAAATTTGCATCGTGTGAAATTGACGGCGTTACTATTTTAATTTTTTCAGAATAATCCACACACGAAATAGGACAAATTAAATTCATCTCAGGCAATCGTAATTTTTTTGCCAAAATAAGAAATTCAGTAATACCAAAAAAATGTAACTTTGAATTTTTTATTCGCTTTAATAATTGATCAATTTTGTCGTCGTCAATTTTTTCTATTCCAAGCAATTTTGCAAACAACCGAATCCCCGCCTTGCCCGAATGACGCGACAAAATTATACGATCCGGCACAAAATTATGAATCAAAAATCGGTCGCCTGAATTATTGTACGAAAAATCAATAACGCTACCCGCAACACAATCAACAACACAATCCGCTCCACTATCAACAGAACAATCTGCGGCATAATTTGACGAATAATTTATTCTTGCGATTTCTACGCCCTTTTGATGAATGCCCGATGCGTGCGCCCTTACATTCCAACCTGTCAACGGCTTTTGCCGCCCCGAAATTATAGCGGCGGCGGCGTTAAATTGATTTACCAATGTTCCTAATTGCCGTAATTTTATATTTGTTGAAACGTCGTAAATTTCGGGATGCAAACTTATATTTGCAATCACTTCTTCCAACGCCGCATTGCCCGCCCGCTCGCCAATACCGCCAACAGTTACCTCAATCTGATCACAACCCGATCTAATCGCCGAAAGCGTATTCGCAACCGCAAGACCATAATCATTATGACAATGAATACTCAAACCAGATTTGTTACCCGAAAAACCATCAACACGATTGCGAAGAACTTGAACCAACCGCTCAATTTGAGACGGCACAAATAAACCAACCGTGTCCGCAATATTAACAATTTTAGCGCCCGCCTCAATCGCAACTTCACAATAATCGCACAAAAATTCTATATCCGCACGCGTCGCATCCTCGGCGCCAACCTCAATCGAAGCCGCTAACCCAGCGGCATAAGAAATAACCGCCCGCGTCTTCTTGAGCAACTCCTTACGATCAATATCAAAAAAAGATTTAATATGAAGATCACTAACAGGCAACGTAATATGAAGCACGCTATTAGAATTAAGTATTGCGGCGGTGTTGTTAATATGTGAAATATTAGCGCCGCAAATTACGGCAACCTTAACCGGAAAATCACGCAACGCCGAAATAATATCACAACAAGAATCAAAATCATGTTGCGACGAAAGAGGAAAACCCGCCTCAATTATATCCACGCCAGACTTCGCAAGCGCAATCGCCAACGTCCGCTTAACACAACCATCAAACGCTATACCCGCCGCCTGATCGCCATCACGCAACGTTGTATCAAAAACAATTAAACGACGCATAAAATATAACTTTCATTACAAAATCATTTCAATTTTTTTGCGAATGGAAGTTTAAAAACTTTGATCAACTTGCCATGTCGAAAAAGATAATATTTACCTTGACGACGCGGTTCTGAAAACACGTGCATGTCGAAACCTAATACGCAATAAATTAAAAAAAACGTACCGAAAAATACAGTTCCAATAGACCCAAGAATAAAAAATTCAAAACTCCATTCTATAATTTTATCGTGTATTGAACGGTTTATTCGCGGAGCATCCGGCAAATAAGTAACCGGTAATGGACTGCCAACATCAACAGAATGCCAAAACGCCTTGTCCACCCAAACATACTTACGCGGATATTCTTTACCTTTTACAATCAATACGTAATCAATATAGTAATACGTAACTTTACTATACTCTTCTTTGTAACACTTTGTAATTTCCGCTTCGCCCTGAATGCCTTTTGCGGACAATTGTTTTTTGTACGAAATTTCAGAGAAATACGTCCATGCTCCCCAAAGCATTATTATTGACATTGGACATACAAAAAGAAAAAACCAAATAATACCTAAAAAACGTTGCCAAAATACCAATTTCTTTTTTAATCTCAACAAAGGATGTAACTTTTCGGACTTGTTTTGTACTTTATCTTGGATTGGTAATTGGCTCGGCGCAGTATAATATAACGGTTTAGAATTATATCGCCGCAAAAGATAGGCAAGACCTAATGAATTGAAAATTTCTTGAATTTCGGTTTCATCTGCTTTGATACTTTCTTCATTATTGTCAAAAAAATCGCCTTCGGCATTATCGATATTAGTTGCGCCATTTCCGAGCGGCGGCGATATTACTTCTGTTGCTTCCAATAATCCCAATCCATTTTCTTTTGCGTAACGTAAAGATTTCAACAGAACACGCAAACCATCAGGCGCAAATTCCTGTAACAATTTTGAGGCGACATCGGCATTATGACAAATATCGTACTCTAATTGCACAACGCCGGAAGCGGATAAATAAGCTCCGCCGCACCAATTTTCCACAACCGTATTGGAAAATTTTAACGACCGGTATTCTGCCGGCACAAATTCACGAAGCGAAATAAAATATTTTTGAAATGTACTCCAATGATTCCACAACAACGAAGTCAACAAACAATTGCGATTATAAAAATAAGGACGAAAAAGCCCTTGAGCGGCGGCGAGTAAATAGCCGTGTTTCATTTCAAATATATCCGTGTGAGGCGTATCAGAAAGATATTGACGATAATGATTGAACACTTGCCGTAAAATTTCAATATCGACTTGTTCTGTAACCGCAAGACGTTCCAGCGCCGCATCGTCCTTGATCGGTTCAAAATACCAACGATTCATTTCCTCCGGCGAAATCGGATGATAAGAAACATCATAACCCATGATAATTTAATTGTTGAAAATTTCTAAAAAAACGCAAATCTATTTTTATTAACCACAGAGATCACAGAGGAATTTTTTAATTGGATCAAAAATTATAATTGACTTTTTGATTTATACAATTCGTACTTGAAATTCATTGATGTAAAAGCGTCAAAGCCTGCCGTCCGAAAGCTAGGCAGGCTTTTACGCTTTTTAATCGTTGAATTTCAAGTACGAGCAGTATAACGTAATTTTTTTGTTCAAAAAAATAATTTACCGAATTGTTATACGTATTTTTAAAAACTACAAATTAAAATGCGATCAGTTTAGATGGCGCTTTTTGTTGCGGCTAACATTGCTAGGAAAAATGCAAAGTAAATAAATCCTACAACCCCGCCAATAAAGACGAAAATTGCCGGTTCAATAAATTTTCCCAGTAGCGCCACGCGTCGCGTTAATTGCTCTTCACAATAATCAGCGACATGCAACAACGATACATCCAAACTCCCACTTCGCTCACTTACCGCAATCATTGCCAGCGCCATCGGACAGAATTTTGCAAGCGTCGTACTCGCAATTCCCTTGCTGACCGCGTCGCCTTGTTTTACCATGTTGTAAATTTTTCGTAATTGTACGGCGTAATGTTTGTTTCCCATTACGCCTTCCACGAGTTCTAGCGCCGCCAGCAAACCTACGCCGCTTTTCAACAAAGCGCCCAACGTCCGACACCACATTGTGTTTGAATGTTCGCGATACGCCTTGCCGATTAAAGGTATAAACAAACAAAAATAATCTATACGCTCGCATATCGCCGGATTACGCCGCGAAAGAATAAACGCAATCGCCGCCGCAACCGGAATCGCAACAATATAAATCCCATAAGCCCAAATAAAATCATTCGCAACAAGAAGCAATTTTGTAGGCAATGGCAACTCTACCGATTTCGCTTGCTTCGATATAAACGTAATTATTTTAGGCAAAACATGAACGACAAGAAAATAACTCACGCCAATCGCAACAATCATAACAATCGCAGGATATGCGAATGCTTGCATAATCTGCGCCCGCACGCGCCTGCCGCGTTCCATTAAATCTGCCGAATAACGAAACATCTCATCAAGCGTCCCATTCGCCTCGCCAACTCCGACAAGCCCAATAGTTATATCGCCAAAACAAGAAGCGTCCTCCTGCAACGAGCGCTTCATCGAATAACCGCGCCGCACTTTTTCCGCAAGACGAAAATATACCTTGCGCAATTGCGGCGGCGCTTGACCGCCAACCGCCAAAAGAGCGTCAAGTATAGGAACGCCGGCATGTAATAACGATGATAATTGACGCAAACAGAGCTCAATTTGACCGCTAAATATAAAGAGTTTTTCGGCAATATTTTCGTATTTCGTTTTAATATTGCTAGCGACTTCTTCATCCGTCGCCTTGCGAAGACTAATAATAACGCCCCCCTGACGCTTCAACTCCAACGTCGCAACATGCAACGAATCAGCGTTAATAAAACCGCTCTTGATTGATCCGTTTTGATTGATTTTATAATGAAATTTTGACATGATATTTAAGTATATTTGTTCAGTAAATAATTACGTCTTGGAGATTTTTTTATGGGACAAGTGGGACATGAGGGACATGAGGGACAAGAATAACAAATTTTGTAACAAAAAATTATTTCGCTAAATTCATAATAAAAAATATAACCGTTCACGGAAATTTATAGAATATGATTTATTGAATATTGATTAGAGAAAGTTTTGTTGTTATAAAAAATTGTCCCTCTTGTCCCTAATGTCCCTCAAAATTGCCAAACGTATTTGATAAACTGATCTAGATGAACGGTTACAAAAATTCTATCTCTACAAACTCTTCGGTTATAAAAAATGATTTTTTGCGATTCATAAAATTTGTTATGAATTTTATCTGAAAGTTACTCTTACTCCGGTACCGTTTTCTTTTGGGAAGATCAACTTGCCTCTCTCAACATGCACGCCGATTCCTACTTTTTTCTCAATTTGCAACGGTCCATCAACGGCAATATAATCAAATAACGACGCTAATTGCGCGACTGCCGAAACGCCTACCGCCGATTCTACAGAATTTGCGCTCGTCAATTTAAATCCTAACTTTCGCGCCTTTGCAATAACATTTCTCGCCAACGTCAACCCTCCACACTTCGCTAACTTTATATTCAAACCGTCAAAAAGACCAACACACCGCTCAATATCTTTCGCCGTCTTCCACGATTCATCAGCAAATATAGGTATATCAATTTTTGCCTTCTTCATTGCCCTCCGCAACTTCGTCATGCCCTCCCAATCATCCGGCGCCAACGGTTGCTCAATACTCTCTACGCCAAAATCACGCAAACGCTCAAGATAACCTATCGCCGTAACAACACTCCAACCGCCATTGACGTCAACCCGAAACGGAACCTGCGTCCGCTTACGCAACATCTCCAATATCTGCATATCGCTACTGTCGCCAAGTTTGATCCTGTAATAAGGCCAATCCGGCGCCTCGTCAAACCGCTCCGACATCCGCTCCAAAGAATCAAGACCAATACTATAACTCGAATAAGGTAAATTGTCCGTCGATAATCCCCATAACTTGTACAGAGGACGATTTTTCATCTTGCCCCACAAATCACACGCCGCACAATCAACAGCGCTACGCGCAAAATAATTAGCGCCAAACAACGCGTCAATATAACGACCAAACGCAACCGTATCAGCAAGCGCATAATGACTAACTAACTCCGCACAACGCTCAAGTAACCCAACCATCGACTCAATCGTCTCGCCATAAAAAATATCCTCATGAACCTCGCCATGACCACGCAAACCGTCCTGCTCAAGTTCCACAACTATAGTCCGAACTACGCTGTTCGACTTGCTAGACGTCGTAAAAACATGCTTCAACGGTAAATCAACACGTATTATTCGTAATTTCATCAAAAACGCTATTGGTTAAAAATATCTATAAAAATAATATACACAAAAAATAAACGCTAAATAATTAACAACCCCAAAATCCAAATTACTTGTTAAAATGGCGCATCTCTAAAATTCATTATTGGGAAAACTGATCAATCATTCGCCGCTTCTCTAAAATTCTAATACGCTCTTTAACAAACCTAATTTCTACCTAATTTTTCTGAACAAAACAACCTCAGTAGCAAAATTATAAAATAAACATTCTTACCTCATTAAAATAAAATCATAATGAGGTAATGAGGTTGTTTGTGTGGTGGATTCATTTTCTACTGAGGTTGTTTTGTAAAGAAAAATTAGGTTAAAATGAGGTTTGGTAAAATTAAAATTAAATCAATAATGAATTTTTAGAGATACGCAATGATTTTTTCCGATACGCTTAATTATACTATTCACACTTAAAATGTTTTTTAATTTGATTTTTTGTACGATAATTTTAAATTGTTCACACTTGAGTTTTCGTTTACATTCGCCTGCCTAGTTATCGGGCGGCAGGCTTTTATGCTTTTACATCGATGAATTTCAAGTACGAGCGGTATAATAATTTTTTGCCCCTAGCGGAACAAAAGTTAATGTGACTTTTTGATCAAAAAAATATTCTGAATAGTTATGCGTATTTTTCAAACCGTAAGTTAAAGGGCGAAAAGTATATTTATTTTTCTAGTTCTTTTAGGAATCTTGCGGATGCTAAAATTCCTGCGTGGAAGTTTGCGAGTGAGAATTTTTCATTTGGCGAGTGCAAAGCGTCGTCGTCTTGTCCCCAACCTACTAGCAACACGTCTGCGTTTAGAACTGCATTAAAATTCGCTACAATTGGAATCGACCCTCCTTCGCGTATGAAGACTGGTTTTTTGTTAAAAGTTTTTTCTAGCGCTATTGACATTGGTTTTACGAAGCGGCTTTTTTCTAAGTCTAATCTCATTCCGGCGGCGCTATGTTGAACTTCAAGTTCCCATTTTATTTCGTCCGGCGTTACCGCCGCGATGAACTTGCGAACATTATCGACTATACTTTCCGGTTTCTGATTTGGCACAAGTCGAAACGTAAATTTTGCCGACGCTTTGCTTGGGATAATTGTTTTTGAACCGTCGCCTTGATATCCGGTTGTTATTCCGTTTATGTCAAAAGTTGGTCGAACCCATCGTCGCTCGTTTGTTGAAAAATCAATTTCGCCGAACCCGTTGCGTAATCCTATCGCATCGAAAAAACCGGCTTCGTCAAACGGCAAGGACGCAAATTGATCTCGTTCATTGTCCGTCAACGGCAAAACGTCGTCGTAGAAATGCGGTATTTGAATGCGCCCGTTTTGGTCAATAATGCTAGCAAGAATTTTTGTCAATGCTATTGCGGGATTGAAAACGGAGCCGCCAAATGTGCCGCTATGTAAATCGCGATTGGGACCAGTCAACAATAATTCAAACGCGGCAATTCCACGCAAGCCGTAAGTTATTGTAGGTTGTCCCGCCGCAAACATGCCCGTATCGCTAACCAATATACAATCGCACGCCAACTTCTGCTTGCCCGATTCCGAATGCAAAAATTCGTCCAAGCCTTCGCTGCCGACTTCCTCCTCGCCTTCGACTATAAATTTAACTTGATAAGGCAACGAACCGGCAGTATTCAATATCGATTCCAACGCAAAAAAATGCGTCAAAAATTGACCTTTGTCGTCCGTAGCGCCGCGAGCGTAAACGTTGCCGTTACGTATCGTAGGTTCAAATGGAGGAGAAATCCACAACTCAAGAGGATCGGGAGGTTGAACGTCGTAATGACCGTAAATCAAAATAACAGGTTTGCCCGGAACCGCCGCCGTCTCCGCATAAACCAACGGATGACGACGCGTCTCTATCAATTCAGATTTGAGACCAAGACGATTAAATCCGTCAACAAACCAACTCGCACAAAGCGACATATCGGATAAATGAGATTCATCGGCGCTAATACTAGGAATCCGCAACGCCTCAAATAAACGCATCTCAAATACATTCTTATTGACGTTAATATAATCTTCAAAATTTGACATAAATATTATTTTACCTTTCTATTCTATACTGTTCGTACTTGAAATTCATGTACGATCCACATCTAACTCAAAAAAGAAAAAAAATATACCAGATATACAAATTATTACAATATATACTGCCCGTACTTGAAATTCATTGATTTAAAATCGCCAAAGATTACCCGCCAATAACTAGCAAGCAAATGTAAACGCAAATTTAAATATACACAGCTTAAAATTCCAAAACCAAAAAAATGTAACTGTTCACGTAAATTTTTTTAGCAAATTACGTTTTGGTAATTTTTGAGGGACAAGTGTGACAAGAGCGACAATTTTTTATTGTGAATCGCAACCGTCGCTCCTGCGTTTATTCTGACGATTTTTTGTAACGAAAAAAATATTTTACTGAATATTTACGTTGTTTTTTAAAATTATTTTGATTGGCTAAATTTTTGCGTATTGTGTGAATAATTGGTTTTTTTGTTTTAGTTTTGGTTAATGTGCGAAAGTTTAACCTACATTTTTGTAAAGTTGTAATAAAACTTATCCAAAATGTAATTTTTTTGTTTTATATTTTTTTTCCTGATGTGTTCGTATATTTCGACGCGTAACGCTTGTAAGTTATGTTCTCCGCTTGGCGCATGTATGGCGATGCGTGGGATCGAGGGTTGCGTTCCTTTAATACATGGCTCTCAAGGTTGTGCGACGTATATTCGTCGTTACGGGATTAGTCATTTTCGCGAGCCTATTGATATAGCGTCCTCTAATTTTGTCGAGGCGACTGCGATATTTGGCGGTCAAGATAATTTGTTTCAGGCAATCGATAACGTTATGCGTCAATATCAACCGGCCGCTATCGGCGTTGCATCAACTTGCCTTTCAGAAACAATCGGCGACGACGTTAAACGTTTTTTATACGAATATAAAATTAGCCGTGCCGAAAAATTACGTAGAACCGGCGGCGGCGTGTTGCCGTTGATTTTTTATGCTTCTACTCCGAGTTATCGCGGTACTCATATAGTTGGATTTCATGAGGCGATATATTCGGCGATAGAGTCGTTGGCTGCAGTTGGAGTTGCGGGAGATTTTAAGCGGGAGCGTATAAATTTGATTTCCAGTTTTGTTTCGGCGTCTGATTTGCGGGAGTTGCATGAGATACTTTTGTCTTATTTTGTGCCTTATACGTTGTTGCCTGATTATTCGGAGACGCTTGACGGCGGCGTTTGGGAAGATTATCAACGTTTGCCCGCCGGAGGCACGCCGTTAAATTCAATAATTGCAATGGCAGAGTCGCGCGGGACAATTTATCTCGGTCATGCGTTCAATAAGGATAAAAACGGCGCCGCATATTTGACGGCTAAATTCGACGTGCCAATGCGTGCGGTAAATTTACCAATAGGCATAGAAAATACGGATAATTTTTTTGAAACGCTAAACCAAATGACCGGAAAAACAACGCCGGAAAAATGGGAAATAGAACGGCGACGTTTAATAGATGCGTATTTTGACGGGCATAAATATTGTTCGGGCAAGCGGGCGGTTTTGTACGGCGATATAGATTTTGTTGATGCGATGAGCGGTTTTTTGAGTGAAATTGGAATAGAAACGGCGGTTGCGGCTGACGGCGCTGAAACAGATTTCGCAACAATGCTTGAAACGGCGGCAAATGCGAAACCGGATTTTGTCATCGGCAACAGCAAAGGATTATATCTTGCGCGCGAGTTAGGTATTCCGTTGGTGCGTTGTAGTTTTCCGATACATGACAGATTTGGCGGTCATAGGATATTGCATTTAGGTTACAGGGGAACGTTGAATTTATTTGAACGAATTTGCAATACAATAATTGAAACCAACCAAAACGCCGCCCCAAACGGATGGACGTATGTTTAACAGAACCTAAACCGTTCACAAAATTTTAGATAACCTGTTGTAGTGAGTAGCGAGTAGTTTTTAATTAATGGCGTCTCTAAAAATTCATTTGTCCGGTAGGCGGCTAAAAAATCAAACACCGTGCCGAAACGCCGCATTACGTTTTTTGGCGCTAATAAATTTTATTACTTCACAAGGTCTAAAATAATTATATTTTAGACCTTGCGAATTATTAAAGTTTAATAATCGTTTCACACGTATTGCGACCCAAAAAATAAACACAGTGGCGAAACATCGCCTACCTTTTTACAAAAAAATGAATTTTTAGAGA
>JAISLW010000301.1 GCA_031277105.1 Planctomycetaceae bacterium
AGACTGAATCTGAGTTGGTAACGTCGCAGGACAAGTGGTTATATTTTTTGAAAAATCTTGTATCGTTTGAGGACATTCCGTCAATTTTGTGCGAGCCTGTATTTGAGAAGGCATTTAAGCTTGCGGAGTATCATAATATGACGTTATTGGAACAGAATTTTTATCAAACTGAATTAAAAAGCGCCCGCGACCGCAAAAACGAAATCTTTACATCAAGATATGAAGGAAAAGAAGAAGGTTTCGCCGAAGGTTTAATGGAAGGAGAAATAAAAGGTAAAGCAGAAGGTTTAACGGAAGGAGAAGCAAAGGGTAAGCGTTCTAGTATTTTTACGATTCTTGAATTACGTTTTAAGGGAGTTCCGGCTAATGTAGTGCAAG
This sequence comes from Planctomycetaceae bacterium, assembly GCA_031277105.1. GTDB lineage: Bacteria > Planctomycetota > Planctomycetia > Pirellulales > Thermoguttaceae > WRKP01. The sequence continues at coordinate 379 of JAISLW010000301.1, forward strand.
CAATTGAGTCTTGTGATGATTTGGGTAAATTGGAATTGCTTTTGAAGCGGGCGACTGATAGTGGGAATTTGGCGGAGTTTGAGAAATATTTGGCGGAGTTTGTTTAAGTTGTTCGCACTTTAATTTATGTTTATCGTTGTCTGGCTAGTTATTGGGCGGCAGGTTTGGGCGCTTACATAAATGAATTTTCAAATATGATCCGGTATATTTATTTGTAAATATTTAATTGCGTAATAATGTAATTTATTAGGAGATTAAAATGTCCCAACAAAATCAGCAAGTCGATGATATTTTAGCGGCTAGGAAGCGGCGTATTTCTTTTTTTTGCGTATTTTTTCTTATTGTATTTTTGTTTTTATTTTTGTCGATTTATTTTATTTGTATTTATACGCCGTCGCTTGTGATTTCGGAAGCGACGATGCGGATTACGGCGCCGTTGACGGATGACGGTCAAATAGATTTTTCGCGTTATATTGCGGAGAATTTTTATCCGCCGGAGTTGCCAACGGACGAGAACGGTTACAGACTTTTTGTACAAAAATTTGGCGATGTTTATTTGGATAATAATTTTCATAAACAACAAACGTACAAAAAACTAAATCTTGACATAAATGTGCCGCCCACAATGTCTATGCCGCAAACCCCGTTAAAAATTGTATCAAACTATTACGCCAATATTGGTCAATCCGTGCCGAATGATATATATGATGAATTAAGCAAAACATGGACGCTTGAGGAATTTCCGATGCTTAAAGATTGGATCGATACAATTGACGAACCTTTGGATGCAATTGCTGAAATGATTCATAAACCGTTTTTTGTTTCTCCGCCTTTCGAAAACGAAGACTTGCACAATAAAAATAAATCTCAAATTTTACACTTCGGAAATCATATACAGACTTGTCGCGATATTGTCCAATTGTTTTCAGCAAGGGCGAAGTACAGGATTGGGCAAGGCGATATTGACGGAGCGATTGACGATATAATAACAATTTACCAACTTGGACTGCATTTAAAACAAGATAATCCAGCTTTTTCGGTAAATATTTTGGTAGGCGGTATATTTGAAAACGTAGCAAGCGCTATCGCATTGGACGTTAATCCAGAACATCCCGTAAACAAAAAACAATTACAACGAATCGCAAAAACGCTCGAACAACTACAAACGAATAATTTATTGGAAAAAACTATAGAAATGGAGCGTATCCTTACGTTAAATTGGGTGCAAAGCGTATTGAACAATTACGATAGGAATGATAAAAATATAATTGGATTCGCTACAGACGATAAAATTTTTGCGTTGCTTAAATATGGCAGAATACTCTCTAACACAAATATAATTTATAAACAGATAAACGAAACATTCGACGTATTTGTTGGTAAAAATCAACATCTCAAATTTACCGTCCACAAATCGCCGCCAAATAATCGAGAAATTTTTTGGCAAATGCTAACGTCTTACGGACGCGGTCAATATTGCGCCGACGCTTGGGTATATTATTGTTCGAATGTATGTGATTCGATAGAAAGAATAATTCAACGTTGTGAGAGTATGCGAAATATTAAACGTTTATCGTTGGCGTTGATGATGTATAAAATTGATAGCGGAGAATTGCCAAAAACGGATTGGGTAGAAAAAATCAAACCGTATCTCGGCAATAATTTTGAAAAATATTTACATTGTCTATCGTCGAAAAATCAAGATAAAGGCAAAACAAATTACGTATTAGTTTTATACGATAAATTACCCGCAGACGGAACTGTATTACAATTGGTCGAATTACGCGAGCCGGTTCCGTTTGATCAAGCGGTAATGACAGACGAAGAAGTGTTGAACGATTTGAATCTTGATAAAAAATTACGACGTATTGGTTACCCGTCTGACGTTACCATAAATTTTTCAAGACAAAACGGAGCCGTAAATTCATTGCCGGAATCTATGACCAATAATAAAACCACAATCAATAAATTAGTCGGCAAAGAATAAAAAACATAAAAACGCCCTAATAATTATTAGGCGATTCTAAAAACGACAATTTATTGTTACAAAAAATATTTTTTTGAAATATATCATAAAATGAGTATTATTGATCGCATAACTAATTTTCATTTACCCCAAGAACCGACTCAACCCGAAATTACAATATCGCTCGACGGACGCGGAAACAGACTCTACAACGTCGGCGATACATTGGCGGGTAGTTATTGGTTTGATTCTGTTGGCGGCGATGAGATTCAAGCGGTTGAGGTCTCTATCGTCTGGCACACCGAAGGCAAGGGCAACGAAGACTTGGGCGTACACGCATTCTGGCGATTTGCAACTGAAAGCGGGGATTGGATTGATCCTAGACGTCCGGGCAGGTTCAGCGCTATTTTGCCGAGAAGTCCGTTGTCCTATTGTGGAATATTAGTGAAAATTATTTGGCTGGTAAGGGTCAGATTGTTTTTAGCGGACGGGCGTGAAACGGTTGAAGAGATAACTTTTCATCTGGGAAATTTGCCTGACGTAAGAACGTTGAAACCAATCGAACTATATACTGCTCGCACTTGAAATTCATCGATTTAAAAGCGTCAAAGCCTGCCGTCCGAAAACTAGGCAGGCGAAGGTAAACGAAAACTCAAGTACGAATAGTTTAAAATATTTCAAAGTGTACGTATAATCTGCGATCTTTTTACAAAGATAATAAAATTCTGAAAATTTCTACAGACTGGTCTTGTGTTATTTTACGAAATGATTTATACTACCGCCCTCGTGTTACAAAAATTTTGATCAAACTTCTTGTCCACAGATATGCAGATTAGAAAGATTATTTTTAAAAATCTTTTTAATCTGGTAATCTGCGGATCGAATTTTTTGATTTTGATTTTTTGTAACGAAAAATGTGTTTGGTTTAATTGCGGCAAATTTAATTTTTTATTTTGTGCAAAAGAGTTTTTTGCGAATTAGATTTTGTTGCGATTAAAAATTTTTTTACTATTTGTTTAACCCTTTACAGTAAAGGAGCATAACATGAAAAAGACAAATTATTCGTCAAAACTCAACGCCGAAGTCAATTTGAATATTGATGTTACAGCCAATGTTAATTTGGATGTTAATTTAGGCAAGGGGGGGGGGGGGGGGGTATCTGGTTACAGGTATTTACCACAACTACACTTAAAAAAACGATCAAAATTGTAATAACAATTAACGTTACAAAAATTATCTGGGAAACACTCCCAAACCTAATTCTGTTGGTTTATTTTTTGGTTTTACGCTTGTTGAACTTTTGGTAGTAATTGCAATCATTGGAATATTGATCGCATTACTTTTGCCCGCAGTTCAAGCAGCACGCGAAGCCGCAAGAAGAATGACTTGCAGTAACAATCTCAGACAATACGGAATAGCAGCGCACACTCATCACGACGCATACCAAAAATTACCGACGCTTGAAGAAAAAATGGGCAACGACAGTATCGGTTATACAAGCGTTGGTTGGATAATGTCATTGTTACCGTTTATGGAACAGCAAGGAATAACAGCGATGATTGAAAGCGGCGGAACTGCCGCATCCATGAATGGAACGACAAATTATACACCCAAAAGACCAGCTGATACGTGGGTTAACAATTATCGACCGTGGCGTATGAATTTTGCGATTCGTCATTGCCCGTCGGAGATTAATTCCAATCAACCCGTGCTAGATTTCTTTCCAGGAACAAGTAATTATGTTGGTAATATTGGCGATTGTTCTTCTAACTGGGCAACAATGAATACTAATAGACTTCGCGGTATTTTCATGCGTGGTAATAATAGAACTTTTGAAACAATAGGCGATGGTACGAGTAATACGGCTTTATTTTCTGAAAGGGCAGTTGCGATTCCTGTAACCGGCGAACAAACGCGTAACGCTAAATATGCACTCGCTTATTGTAGTACAACCGGCAACGGTTCGCCGGATTGGATTATGAGCGCTATTGATCCGGCTAATCGTAATCAGATCAAATCGACCGGCGGTTGGAATGGATGGGCGTGGAACGGGCGGCGTTGGTGTTGTTATCAACTTTGCTATTCATCATTTCACACGGTTATGTCGCCCAATACAGTTTCAGCAATTCTTTGGGGAAGTTCAATATCAAATTCGCCTGTTTTAACGGTGAGTAGTTATCATTCTGGCGGCGTGAATTTGGCGCTTGCAGATGGTTCGGTTCGATTTATAAACAACTCTATTAACACCGGAACAACAAGCGTATCAGCATGGCATACAGCAGACCCCGCAAGAGGCGTTTACGGCGCTAGTCCATACGGCGTTTGGGGCGCTATCGGAACTATCGATTCAGGCGAACCAAAAGGATTAGATTAAATCAAAAAGGAACGCAAACGTCCCGCATGCGTTCCTCAATTTTTGTAACAAAAAATTGTCAGAAGGAACGCAGGCATCTCGCTTGCGATCCTTCAAACGATTTTTTATAACAGCAAATCGCCAATATGCGATTTGTTAAACAGATTTTCGTGAACGGTTATAAAATTTATAACATCAACATAAAAACCAAAAGGAGTAAAATTATGAAAAAAGTTTTATACATTATAATTGTGTTATTTGCAATTTTTGCGGTTAGTTGTAATTCCAATCAGGTTCCGGTTTCGCCGGTTTCTGGCGAAGTTATTTACAATGGCAAGCCGGTTGAGAATGCTTTGATTTCGTTTGTGCCGCAATCGTCAAACGGACGCGGCGCATCAGCACAAACTGAAAGCAACGGCTCATTTGTCATACTAACGCAAGGCGCAACAAAAAACGGCGCAATGACAGGAAAGTATAAAGTCCTAGTTTCTAAACTTGTGGAAATTGACGGCAACGGCAACGAAGTAAAACGTAAGTTCATAGAAAAAATCGACCACGCTAACCCGAATTCACAACAAGAACAAATGTACCCGCAAAAAAATCTCTTGCCCGAAAAATACGCAAAAGAAGAAACAACAGAACTAATCGTCAACGTAGAAAAAAAGAATAATCATTTCAAATTAGAATTGAAAGATTAGATAATCGTTCACAAAAATTTAGTGAATAGAGAATAGTTTTTTAATTCGGAATGCGAAATTATGGTTACGATTTTTTTGTTTGCCTATCGGTAAATTGCGGGCGAGACGCCTGCGAGCCGTTAGTCTCGCCTGCATTTTGGGATCGCAGGCATTCGCCTGGGTTCCTTCAGATTCGCAGGCGGAACGCCTGCATCCCAGGATCGCAGGCGTCTCGCCTGCAAGCGGTTGTACTCAACCGCTAATGAGCGAGGTTTAATATCTGGTCGTCTCTAAAAATTCATTTCTGTCCCGCTAGGGACAACATGTTGGTAGAAAAGCAATGTCAAAAATATATTTGTCCCGCTAGGGACAACATGTAAATACAACCTTAACCTTTATTGCGTCCTTAACGGGACGCTAAAATATACGTATCATTTTTTCTACCAACATGTTGTCCCTAACGGGACAGAAATGAATTTTTATAGCCCCCAGATATTAAACCTCGCTCATTGGCGGTTGAGTACAACCGCATGCAGGCGGGACGCCCGCGATCCGGTGGCGAAGGCAAGTTGTTTGCGATCCTTCTGACGATCTTTTGTAACAAAAAACTGTTCTCTAAATTTCTAAAAAACTACACCCTATTCCCTACACCCTAACCCCTAAAATCTTGCGATTAAAATTTCCGTGAAACGGTTGCGAGTCTTTTTATTTCTTTTTTATTGGCGGTGTTGGTAGTGGAATGGGCGGTTTTTTCTTTGGTTTTTTTTCGTTTGGTTTTGGCGGTTCGACTATGATGGAAATATCTGTCGTCTTTTGT
>JAISLW010000318.1 GCA_031277105.1 Planctomycetaceae bacterium
AACCTCGCTCATTAGCGGTTGAGTACAACCGCATGCAGGCGAGACGCCCGCGATCCTGGAATGCAGGCGTGACGCCTGCGATCCTTTTGACGATTTATTGTTACAAAAATTGTCCCGATACACCCGAAAATCTTTTGCTTCAATTTCCGTGAACGATTACAAGAATTGGGCATTAAAAAATTCATTTGTCCTGACAGGCGAATGTTTCATCGTCTGCCTGAACAAATGAATTTTAAATTTTTCGTACTTTAATTTGCATTTGCCGTTCACTACGTTTTGGCAATCATTGCGGGACAAGTAGGACAATAAAATATTCACACTTTACAATGCGTTTTTAAATTTGATTTTTTGTAACGCTAATTGTAAATGGGCGTCTCTATACTGCTCGTACTTGAAATTCAGCGATTTAAAAGCGTCAAAGCCTGCCGTCCGAAAACTAGGCAGGCGAAGGTAAACGCAAACTCAAGTACGAATAGTTTAAAAGTTCATTTTTAGAGATACCCTAATATGCGAACATTTCAGAAAGTATTTAGGTAAGCGTTTGCTCGTTCTATTTGTTGTTTATCTTTGGATTTTGTTGTAACTAATTTCAAGGCGGCTTTGAAAGTGTCTGCGTCTTTTCTGCGTAACGCCGCATGATGCGCCAAGTCAAGGATCGTTTTTATTGCCGAATCTGAAAATTGCGGATTGTCAATTTGTTCTACGGCAAAATTTAACGATTTAACATGACGTACTGCGCCAAGACGTTGGATTACAAGATTTCGCTCGTCGTCGCGCGTCGCAATCTTAAACGCTTCAATTAGCGCGTTTGCTTGATCTTCGACGGTTATTTTGATGCTCAATTTTTCCTGCGGCAACGAAATCATCCGTATATATGAACGTAACGCATTGATTTTATCGCCGTCCGAATAAGTTCCTAATTTTCCTTGAGCTACCTCAAGAAGATCGCCCGCAACCGTCGCATTTGGCCACTCTCTTATTCCGGCGAATGCTTCCGGCGATCCCGATTTAAACGCCGCCCTAAAATCAGGCAACGTTTTCAAATCGCCAATTCTACCTAATAGCGAGTACATTTTATTTTTGTTTTCGGGCGTTTGTTTTGCAATCGCCGCCGTCGCGTCGCCGTTGGCAAACTTCGCAATAATTTTCTCAACTTCCGCCAATTCGCCGCGATCTGAAATCGTCAACCACAAATCGATAAAATCAGAAATATTTTTTGCCGTCGCAATCGCCGCCGCTTGCGTAATTGCTTTTTTACGATCCGGTATCGTGTTCTCTTTGAGACGTTCAAAAAGCACAGGTAAAAAAGTCGCCGTTTTGCGGTTAGTAAGGATTTCGCTAACCTTTTCTAAACGTTTCGCATCTTTTTCAGTTTTTGCAATTTCGATCAATTTCACGTCAACGTCTTTTCTTGGCAAATTTGACAACGAAGTCGCCGCCGCCCGCGCCGCATCTTCGTTATCGCCCCAAAGCGTTTCAACGAGCGTCTCAACAATATTGCCCGATTCCAGTTTACCAATCGCAATTATAGCGGCGCTGCGTAATTCGACGTTGTCGCTCTTAATTGATTCCTTAATCAATTTAGAATAACTGCCGTCGCCGCGCACGCCGAGATTGACAATAATCTGCGTCTTTGTTTTATCGTCTTGCGATTCAAAATTACGGAGATACCTGTCAACTTCTTTTTGTGAAGCGTAAGGGATTGCCATTGGCATTTTTGTTTCGGTTTCAATTTTTATTTTTTGTTTTTTACTGCGTGCGATTTGACCGCTGCGTGCAAAAATGCTATTGGTCGCGTTTAGCGCCTTATTGGATTCATTGCCGGGTATTCTTGCCAGCGCTCTTACGGCTTCGTCAATAATCAACTTATTTCCTTCGTCCGCTAGCGCCGTATCGACGAATTTGATTTTGCGATTTGCGTTATCGTTAAGATATTTTTTGATCGCCGGAACCGCCTTTGCATCTCCGATAATGCCAAGTATCGACAAAAACGAAATAACCGTTTCGCCGTTTACATTATCTTTTTTGAGATATCCGATCATCAACTTTACCGCTTCGTCGCGTTTAGCGGGATTGTCGCTATTTTTAAGGCAGACCGTTTGCCATTCGACTTGCGCATTTCCGCGTACCGTCAAATCGGACGCGCCAATTCCGGCTATCAATTCGTTAAATTTATCCGAAATTTCGGACGCCTTTACATTGATATTGATTGCCGCAAAAAATACCGCCGTCAAAATTACGGCAGTAAAAAAGTTAAATTTTACTTTCATTTTTTTATAGTTAATTTTATGTTATTCGAATCGCATTTGAATTTTGTAATATATTACGTAATATTACATAGCGTACTTGCAATTCATTAATTTAACAGCGTAAAAAACCGCTTTCAATATGTAAGCGGACGTCGGTTATTACAATTTCAAATACGAACAGGTTAAGAATATTGTCAATAAATTTTGCACGAATAATTTTCGTTGCGCAAATTCCGCCAATATTCGCTATCAATTAAATTCTGTCAATTTATACGTCGATTAAATACGCAAAATTACGCACACTCGTTGCAATTACCGCATAACTTGACAGACCAAAAATATTATCCGACAACAAGCCGAATAAGTAACGGGAAATTCAAAAAATTATTTTTAGAGAAACGATCAATCATTCGATCAGTCATTCGATCAATCATGCGATGTTTCTCTAAAATTACAAATTTATTTTTATTAACCACAGATGACACAGAGATCACAGAGTAAATTTTTAATTGACGTCAAAACGTTATTTAATATTGTAATTGATTTTTGATTTAAAATAGTAAAAAAATTCTTCTCTGTGAACTCTGTGTTCTCTGTGGTTAATAAATAAAAAGCTGGTTTTTTGAGATTAGCTATTGATTTCGTATTGTCCGCGTTTTGGTTTAACGACAAATCTATTTGCTTGTTCGTCGTTGACGAATGCGGTTTTTTGTGCGTCCCATTTTAGCGGTCGTCCCATTCTTACGACGATGTTAGCGAGTTGGCAAGCGGTTGCGGTTGCGGCGCCGTAGAGGAAGTCTTGGAACGGGCGGATTCTATTACGGACGCAATAGCAGAAGTCGTCTTGAATATTTCGCGCGCCGCCGTTGTAACGTCTAACTTTTGGCGTTCCGATAGGTTTGAAGTTTTTTAGGTCTCTGCTTGTGATTGTGCCTTCGGAGCCGACGATGGTAACATCGTGTTGCGGCATATTTGTGCGTTCTACCGTGTGATAAATTTTAACGTCGTTCTTGTAAATATAGACGACGCAATTTTGCGGATTCGCTTCGCAATTTGGCGGCAACATTTCGACCGGTTCTTGATCGTCGATACCGAGAATATACAGAATGCCGCCGAGTCGGTGAGCGCCCCAATCGGCAAAAAAACCGTTGCCGTAATCCCACCAACGCCGCCAGCCGCCGCCGTAATTGCCGCTGCAACGCTCGCTGTTATAAGGTCGCCAAGGGGCGGGACCTAACCAGCGGTCCCAGTTGAAACCTTTTGGGATTTCTTGAGCGGGCAAGTAACAATCTTTACCTTCGTGATTTGTTGAGAACCATGCTTCTTTAACTTCGCCGATAGCGCCGCTTTGGACTATTTCGACCATTTTATGACCGTAATCTTCCCAAACGCGTTGTGAGCCGCTTGAACAGACGCGGTTATATTTTCTTGCGGCGGCGACAATTTCGCGACTTTCCATCGGCGTATGCGTCAATGGTTTTTCGCTAAAAACGTCTTTACCTGCTTTGCAAGACTCAACTGCAATTTTCGTGTGCCAGTGATCCGGCGTCGCAATTACGATTACGTTTATATCGTCGCGGTCAAGTATATCTTCGTATCGCTCGTAAACTTTGCTATCTTTATTTTGGTAATGTGCGTCGGTATCGCGTTTGGCGCGTTCCCGTTGTCGTTCTTGGCAATCGGCGAATGCAATTGCGCGAAAACCGCGACGGACGTCGCGAAAACCGCGAATAATATCGCCGCCGCGATTACCGTAGCCGATCAATGCCAATGGAATTTGATCGTTTGGGGGTACTTGACCTTCGCGTCCGAGTGCGTTAGACGGAATAAACAAAGGCGAAGCCGCCGCCGAAATCGCAGTAGCCGCAAGCAATTCACGGCGACTAATCTTATCTGTTGTATTATTGACTTGAGTGTTTTTTTGAGTCATAAAAACTCCTTATAGTTTCGGGTTAATTTCTAGTAAACAGATCTGCCAAACAAAATAATGACAAATCTACATCCCACAATACTGTACAAAAATAAACAAAAATGTCCATACGCCTCCTATTAAAGAATAAGAATGAAATTCAGAATTATCGAATACAAAATATTGAATTAGATTTTTCGTTACAAAAAATCGTCTCTAATATCCCTCTTGTTCCAAATGTTCATCAATATATACTGTTCATGTTTATACTGATCGTCATTGAATTTCAGCGATGTATATTGCTCGTACTTGAAATTCAGCGATTTAAAAGCGTCAAAGCATGCCGTCCGAAAACTAGGCAGGCGAAGGTAAACCGCAAATTAAAGTACGGGCAGTTTAAAATTAGAATTTGTGACTCACGTTACGCAGGCGGTCAAATTCAGTCCTAATATAGTTACTATTTTTTGCCTTGTTTCTGCGTATGATGCGTAACATGAGTGATTATTTTGTTTTTGATGTATAGTTGCAAAAAA
>JAISLW010000390.1 GCA_031277105.1 Planctomycetaceae bacterium
CGCATACTTAAAATGAATTTTTTGAAGTTGGCAATATTGAATATTTAAACTGTTCGCACTTGCGTTTTCGTTTACCTTCGCCTTCCTAGTTTTCGGACGGCAGGCTTTTACGCTTTTAAATCTCGGAAGGAACACAGACGAAATACCTGCGATCCTGAAATGCAGGCGAGACCAATGGAGCGCGGGCGTCTCGCCTGCAATTTGCCGATAGGCAAACAAAAAGGCGCTTGAGATATAAACCTCGCTCATTAGCGGTTGAGTACAACCGCATGCAGGCGAGACGCCCGCGATCCTGTCGTCCATAATTGCCAAAAGGATCGCAGGCATCCCGCCTGCGATCCTTTTGCCGATTTTTTGTAACAAAAACTTTTTTTTCTAAATTTTTTAATTTTAGAAAACTACACACTATCCCCTAAACTTGTCGCTTAAGTTTTCGTGAACAGTTATCCTTGCGGTTTATTTATATTTGTTGTTGTTCGTTTTCGCGTATGGCTGCTTTTCTACTAAGTTTAATTCGGTCGTGATCATCTACCGCAATAACCTTGACAAGAAAACGGTCGCCAACTCTGACTAAACTATGAATATTGTCAACATAATCGTCTGAAAGTTCGCTAATATGACAAAGCCCGTCTCGACCTGGCAATATCTCAATGAAAGCGCCAAATTCCTTGATACTTGTTACTTGTCCCTCATAGATTTTGCCGATTTCAACCGAACCCGTCAACGCCAAAACCTCATTCATCGCCGCATTCGCACTCGCTTCATCCGCCGACGCAACCGAAACCGTACCGTCATTGTCAATATCTATCGAAGCGCCAGTCCGCTCTTGAATTCCGCGTATCGTCTTGCCGCCTGGGCCAATCAATAACCCTATCTTGTCCGGATCAATTTGCGTTTTTAACATTCGCGGCGCATAGACCGAAATATCTTCAGCCGGTCGCGGTATCGCCATCAACATTTTACGCAAAATATTTATTCTCGCATCACGACTTTGAGCTAACGTCGCCTCAATAATTTCATGACTTATTCCCGCAATTTTCAAGTCAAGTTGTATTCCCGTTATGCCAAGTTGCGTGCCGGCAATCTTGAAATCCATATCGCCAAAATGATCCTCGTCGCCCATTATATCAGTTAGCAAAACCCAACGTCCGTCCGGCTCCTTAACCAAACCAACCGAAATTCCAGCAACCGGATTAGTCAACGGCACTCCCGCCGCCATTAACCCTAAAGTTGAACCGCAAACCGTAGCCATCGAACTAGAACCATTCGACTCCAAAATATCCGAAACAACACGAATCGTATAAGGAAACTCAGCCGGATCAGGAATAACCGGTTTAACGCTTCGCTCGGCTAAAGCGCCATGACCATATTCGCGTCTGCCGGGACCGCGTATCGGCTTGCATTCGCCTACGGAAAAACTCGGAAAATTATAGTCAAGCATAAACTTTTTAGAATATTCGTCAAAAAGCCCGTCGACGCGTTGTTCGTCCCGCGACGTTCCTAGCGTAACCGTAATTAACGCTTGCGTTTCGCCGCGTTGGAAAACTGCCGAACCATGCACTCTCGGCAATACGCCTATTCTACATTCGATATCGCGAATATCTTTCATTCCACGACCGTCAGGACGCGTACCCGATAAAATTTGATCTCTCACAACACGTTCCTCAAGTTCGCTCCACGCAATTTCAAATAAATCGACGTCCCACGATTTACCCGTTTCAACATTCGCATCAAGATCAGACGCTTCATCGTCGACTTCGTCTCTTAAAGTTGTCGGGCAAGTCGTATTTTGGGGTTTAGCGGTTGGGAAAAATTGTTCGCGGGCTTCGGCTTTTAATGTTGCGCAGGCTTCGTTGCGGTCAAGTTTACCTGCGGTGCGTTTAGCCTTCCAGAATGCGTCGTAATATTTTTCTTTTAGCGCTTCGTAAAGTTTTTCAAACGCAGGTTCGGTAAAAGATATTTTTTGCGGATTAACTTTGACTATCAATTCAAGTTGCAAATCGACTATTTCGCGAATAAAATTATGAGCCGTTGCCAGCGCTTCAAGCATTTTTTCTTCCGGCAATTCACGGGCAAAACCTTCGATCATAATTATATTGTCGCGGTTGCCTGAAACAATCAAGTCAAGTTCGCTCTCTTCAAGTTGTTCAAGCGTTGGGAACGGCACAAACTCGCCGTTGACATAACCAAGCCGCACCGACGCAAGCGGACCATTAAACGGAAGAGATGATATTGCAACCGCCGCCGCCGAACCGTTCATCGCAAGAACATCAGGATCAATCGTCTTGTCGCAAGCCATCACGAATGACTGAATCTGTACTTCGTTGAAGAATCCTTTAGGGAAAAGGGGTCGCAAGGGTCTATCAATTAACCTTGCCGTGAGAATTTCTTTTAACCCCGGTCGTCCTTCGCGTTTATTGAAACCGCCGGGGAATTTACCCGCCGCTACTGTACGCTCGCGATAATCGCAAGTCAACGGAAAGAAATCTGTACCAGGTCGGCTAGGACCTGTTGTTGCGGCGCAAAGTACGACGGTTTCGTCGTAGCCGATTAAAACGCTACCGGCAGCTTGTTTTGCTAATTCTCCGGTTTCTATCCAAAGCGTACCATTACCTATTTTTTTTTCTACTCTAATTTTCATTCCTATACTATATTTTTCTTATGCTTTATTATGCCAATCTTGAATTATTAAACTGTTCTTACTTGAATTTGCGTTTACCTTTGCCTCGCCAACATTTGGACGACAAACTTTGACGCTTTTGCATTGATGAATTTCAAGTACGAGCGGTATATAAATTGCGATTATAAATTCCCGCGAGTTACCCGCATTATTGTAAGCGGGCGGCGTCGCAAAAAATTAAGTATCGTACTTGAAATTCAATGATGCAAAAGCGCAAAACTTGCCGTCCGAATTTAGGCAGGCGATGATAAACGCAATTTCAAGCACAATCCCTGTAAAATACGATTGGGTTAAAAGCTTCTAAAATTTTCAAAACAACTTTCAAACTATACGATTTTTGTAGGCGATCTCAATAATTTAGTAATTCAGTTCTAATAGCCGTAAACTTAAACAGGACAAAAAAACATTCTAAACTGTTCACACTTGAATTTGCGTTTTACCTTCGCCTGCCTTGCCTTCGGGCGGCAGGCTTTGACGCTTTTAAATCGCTGATTTTCAAGTACGAGCGGTATAAAACGCAGAAATTTATTGCGGCAACTCGCTCAAATATGCGGTTGTATGCTCTTCAATTTTTATTTGCTACGTTAAAAAAGTTTCTCTTTGTTTCCTGTTTGCGTTTGCGGTAATTACAAAATAAAATCAAATTAAGAGACGCCCAAATTAAACTCCAAAAGGCAAAACGAAATGCCAAATTTATAAGAAAAAAGAAAAAACAGAAACGATAAAGTAACAATTTTCCCCGTTTTAGTATAATTCCGGCGTTGCCTTTTATTTTCATGTCATGGTTACAATTGAGCGTTTTTTGTAACAAAAATTATCTACGGATACCGAGTTTTTGGATAATATCGACGTAGCGTTGCGGCGTTCGGTCTTTGAGATAATCTAGAAGTCTTCTTCTACGGCTAACCATTTGCATTAGTCCGCGTTGGCTTGCGTAGTCTCTTTTGCACGTCTTGAGGTGATCGGTCAATATATTTATTCTTTTGGTGAGAATAGCAATTTGCACCTCTGATGAACCTGTATCTCCGGCGGAACGCTCAAATTGCCGGATTAGCTCTTGTTTTTCTTCTTTAGTAAATGAACTCATTACCAAATTTACCTCCAATTTGTTTTTAAAACCAGTTAATATCGGACGACTCTAAAATTACAATTTATCTTTGAAACCGCAAAATACTACTCGTACTTAAAATTCAGCGATCAAAACCTGCCGCCCAAAATCTAGGCAGGCGAATGTAAACGCAAATTCAAGTACGAACAGCTTAAAATTATTAATTGGTATTTAAACATTTTTTTCAAATTAAATTTCGTATTTTATAATTTGAAATAAATATTTAAAACTCCATCTCAAGTGTTTTCTGTGATTTCTTTGGTTAAAAAATATACTTTAGAAACGTCCTATCGACTTCGGGCAATTTAAAACTGTTCTTACTTTTTTACTTTGAAATTGCGTTTACCGTTACTTGCCTATTTATTGTGCGACATTTTTTTACGCTTTATAAATTGCTGAATTTCAAGTATGAGCGGCATATAATTCATCGCAATAAGTTTTAAAAAAGTATCTTTGTTAGTTATGGTTTCTTAATATCCGCAAAGTCGAATAGGTCGAAAGTCTATCAGAACTACGCAATCGTGCAAGCGGGGGGGCGAAAAGAACACAACCGCCCAATTACGATCCGTCATGCGATCCGTCATGCGATCTATTTAACCTATAGGGCAAGTTCTAAAAACTCATTTGTTCAGGTAGGCGGCTAAAAAAATCAAACATAGCGCCGAAACGCCGCATTACGGTTTACGACATCAATAAATTTTGATATTTCATGCATCGAAAATAAACATATTTTAGACTTTATGAATTATGAAAATTTATTGGTAGCATAAACTCCATTGCGGCCCAAAAAATAAACACAGCGGCGAAACACCGCCTACCTTTTTACAAAAAAATGAGTTATTAGAAGTTGCCTATAAATAATTTTTAAAAATTTTCCTCTCTGCGAACACTGTATTCTTTGTGGTTAAATAAAAATTCTCTGTGGTTAAACCAAAACGAGTTATTAGAAATTTCGTCATTGATTATTTATCGTCCTATTTTTCCTCCCCCCCATACCAAACATTTGATGTTGCGGTACAATATGCGACTTTAATATTTTGGTTGGTTTGGCGCAATTGGAATAAATTTTGGACGATTTGTTTGAACTTGCATTAACGCCTTCTGCCTAATTACTGGATGGCAGGCTTTTACAGTTGCGTAATGGCTAATTCAAATAAAATTAAAATCAAGGGTATCTCTAAAAATTCATTTGTCCAGATAGGCGGCACAAAAAATAAACGCGGTGACGAAACGCCGCCTACCTTTTTGCAAAAAAATGAATTTTTAGAGACGCCCTCAAGATTAAAATTAAAAGATTAGAGTTAGATTAGATTAGTTTGGTAATGTTGTTTGAATTAAATTTGCGAAATTAAATTAAGAAATAACGAGGAGAATATTGTGGCAGTAAAAATTAGAATGAAGATGATGGGCAGACGGCATCGTCCGTTTTTTAGGATTTGCGTTACAGACGCCCGTAATCCGCGCGACGGTCGCGTGCTTGAAGAAGTTGGTTATTATGATCCGATGGTTCCTGATACGGATGCTCGCGCAGTGTTAGATAGCGAAAGGATCAATTATTGGATAGGCGTCGGCGCTAAACCGTCTGACCGCGTGGCTGTCTTGATCAAAAAATACGGAACAAACGGAACTCATCTCGAAGCACAAAAAAACGCAATCGAAAAATTAAATAAAGGTCGCCGCCGAATTAAATTACAAACCGCACAACCAAAACAAACAGAACAAACGGCACAAGCAGAACAAACAGAACAAACCGAAACGGCTAAATCTGCAAAAACTAAAAAGAAACCAAAAACAAAATCAAATAGCAATCAATCAAAAGATGATTCAGTTTGATGTTTTGACCTTGTTCCCGTTGATTTTTGATGGTTTTCTTTCGGAGAGTATTCTCAAAAACGCTATCGAATCTGGAAAATTATCAGTTCAACTACACAACATGCGTAACTGGGCGACCGACAAACATTCGACGATGGATGATCGTCCTTTTGGCGGCGGGCCCGGTATGGTTTTGAAGGTTGATTGTGTTGTTCCTTGTGTTGAATCGGTTCGCGGCGGTTGTGGAGTTGCGGGGCGTTTGATTATGCTTTCGCCGCAAGGTCGAAAATTTGATCAAAGGTTGGCGGAGAGTTTTGCGGTTGAGGAGCGTTTGATTTTGCTTTGCGGACGTTATGAAGGTTTTGACGAGCGGGTTGTGGAATTGTTAGAACCGGAAGAAGTATCGATAGGCGATTATGTTTTGAATGGCGGCGAAGTAGCGGCAATGGTGTTGATTGAAGCGGTGATGCGGTTGTTGCCGGGCGCGCTTGGCGATTGTGATTCAAATAGGCTTGATTCATTTTCATCGGGCAACCGTTTATTAGATTGCGCCCAATATACCAGACCGCGAGAATATCGCGGGTTAAATGTGCCGGAAACGCTCTTAAACGGCAATCATGCGGAAATTGAAAAATGGAGAAATGAAAACAGCTTGCAAAGAACTAAATTGAGAAGACCGGATTTATTGAACTAATAAAGTGAACTTCTAAAAACCACAAATTTGTTTTTATTAATCACAGAGAACACAGAGAGAACGCAGAGGAAATTTTTAATTTACGTCAAAACGTTATTTAATATTATAATTGACATTTTGATTTAAAATATTTTTAACAAATTATTCTCTGTTTACTCTGTGTTTTTGGCGCTTAAATAAAAAACTGGTTTTTAGAAGTTACCTAAAGAATCCAGAAATTATTGGGTTAAGTTGTTAGAAAAGGGGTTAAGTTGTTAGAAAAGATTGTTGATTGTTGAATTGTAATTTTTGTAATATTGTAATAATTGAATAATTGGAGGATTAGCGAATGAGCGATCAAATATTGAAAATAGTGGAGGCGAATTGCGTCAAGCCGATTTTGGAAGGTAATGATTTTGAGATAGGCGATACGGTTAATGTTCATTGCCGTATTCTTGAGGGCGAAAAGGAACGGATACAGATATTTAACGGCGTGGTTATAGCGCGTAGCGGTAGTGGGACGCGTGAGATGTTTACGGTTCGCCGTGTTGTTGCGGGCGAAGGCGTCGAGCGTAAGTTTGCATTAAATTCGCCGCGAATCGCTAAAATCGAGACGGTGCGCAGCGCGGTCGTGCATCGTGCGAAATTGTATTTCTTGCGCGACAGAGTTGGCAAGGCGGTAAGGTTAAAGGAAAGAATTGTCAAACGAAAAGTCGAAGAAGCGAAAGTACAAAAAACCAAAAAACGCGGCTCAAAAGGCAAGAAAAAAGTAACAGCCGCAGAACCGGCGGCAGTAGTTGCGGCAACAGAATGATAGAACGACGATTATTTTGATCTGTTCTCAATTAAATTTGCGTTTACCGTCGCCGGTTTAGTTATCGGCGGCGGTTATGTTTTTTAGGGTTTGTTGAAATTTAATTTGCGAACAACTTAAAAAACTATCATTTGATCGCCGTGAACGGTTAGCATATTTAACTTATACGATGGAATCTTTACAATCTCTACAATGGCGTCGTCAAGAAACGATTAGTGATCGTTTGCGTAAGTGGTCTGCTTCGGCGCCGTGTTGGGAGGTTGCGGACAATTGTAATGAGATGGTTAAGCGGTTTCTTCAGCGTACGAATTCGCTTGAGGGTCGTTTGGGGGCGCCGGTTATAGTTGCTATGCTTGGCGGCACGGGGACGGGCAAGAGTTCTTTGATAAATGCGTTGCTTGGCGAGCGTGTAGTTTTTGAGGGCAAGGAGCGTCCTACTACGGTTGAGCCGGTTCTTATTGTGCATAGTTCTTTTGATATTGACAAGTTTAGCGTATGTAATTTTTCCGGCGGCGTTAGTCTGAATAATTGTAACGATAATAGCGCCGGTTTGAATTTATCTGGGATTAAGATAGAACGCCGTAATAATTCGTTGTTGGAGTCGATGTTGATAATAGATTGTCCTGATCCTGATACGGCGGAGGATGTGGAGTTGCGTGAGAGTAATCTTTCGCGATTACGTTCTGTTTTGCCGTTATGCGATTTGCTTGTAGTTACGGCAACGCAGCAGAAGTATCGTAGTCGTAGCGTGTTAGACGAACTTTCCAGCGCCGCTACGGGAGCGCGTCTTATTTTCGTGCAAACTCATGCGGACAGTGATCGGGATATACGCGATGATTGGCGTAATACGCTTGAGGGGGATTATGATGTAGGGCGAATGTTTTTTATTGATTCTTTAGCGGCGTTACGCGCGCAAAATGAGAAGGGGATTTTGCCGAAAGAGTTTGAGGAGTTTCGTCAACTTCTTACGGTTGGTTTGGGTGAGGAGGCGGCGTTACGAATTAGGCAGGCGAATTATTTTAGTCTTGCGGAATCGGTAGCGTCTGATTGTCGTGATGAGATATTGGGGCAGTGGGATACGGTGAATAAATTGCGCGAGCGGATTTCGGAGGAGCGGCGGCGGTTAGGCGAGCGGATGGCGGGGAGAATGCGGGAAGAATTGATAAGGGACAGGCGGTTGTGGGAGTCGCGTTTGGTCGGGCGTGTTGCGTCTCAATGGGGTTATAGTCCGTTTTCGTTGGTGTTGCGTATTTATCAGGGGTTGGGTTGGTTTTTTTCTGGCGCGTTACTTTTTCGTGCGCGTTCTCCGGTTCAACTTGCAATTTGGGGAACATATACTGGAATAAGGTCGATTAAAAATTGGTCAAAGAAACGTAAATCAAAGAAAACGCCAAACAATGCTGTTTGGAATCAATGGGACGAGCATCGTTTAAGGGAAGCGGCTTTAATTTTGACAGGTTTTGCCAATGATGCGCGGATGCCGACGGAACATTGCGACCCGAATTATGTAATAAGCGAAGCGAATGAGGCGGGCAATGCTTATGTGGCTGATATTTCGCAAGAGTTGGAGGGCGTTTGTGAAAGGTTAGCGAAAAAAAACAACAAGTGGTTGCGGAGGTTATTTTATGAAATTTTATTGGTCGGGATGATTTTATTTATTTTGGTAAGACCGGCGAAAAATTTTTTTTATGATACGCTTATTGATCCGCAAGTAAAAATGTTGGGGATAGATTTTTATTTGGTTTCGTGTTTTTGGATGATTGTGTGGTGTTCTATTTTATTGGGCGTATTTATGTTTTGGGTAAGATCGGGACTAGAGCGGGAAATTAAAGATGCGTCAAATTCATGGCAACGATTAAGCGCTTTAGAATTATTTTTTGCCGCAATTGAAAACGAAACAAATAGAATCTTAAATTACAGAAACGAACTAGAAAATATTCTACAAAAAATTACAACAATAAATCAACAAGCCGAAAAATTAGACAAAAGAATAGGAAGAAAAAAATCTAATATGTAACCGTTCAAGAAAATTAGGGAGTAGGGAATAGTTTTTAGAAATTTAGAGAGTAGTTTTTTGTTACAACAAAATTGTCTACAGGATCGCGGGCGTCTTGCCTGCATTTCAGGATCGCAGGCATTTCGC
>JAISLW010000400.1 GCA_031277105.1 Planctomycetaceae bacterium
CACACACAAACATTAATTTTCTCATTCTAAATCTCCATTCTCTTTTCGCCTAAAAAGGCTTCGTTAAAAATAAAAAGGTAATACGCCAAATAATCGTTGCGCTAAATCATAAAAAAAAACTTAACGCCACAACCAAAACCCGCAACACACGAGTTTAAAAAAACATATTATCCACACACATAAATTGTCAATTAAATTGACGATCTATTTTCATAACCATCACGGATATTCGTTTAATAAATAGCCGGATTGTAAATTTTTTTTAGGAACGTTAGGGACAAAAGGCAATCTTTAACAATACATTTTTTGAAAAAAATCTTGCAGGCGGCGTTTTGTTGAAATTCAAATACGACCTTTATAAAATCTCATTTTCACCTAATTTTTAATGAGGTAATGAGGTTGTTGTTTGGTGGATACATTGTGCTACTGAGGTTGTTTTGTTAGGAAAAATTAGGTTGCAATAAGGTTTTTAAAATTAGGAATTAAATCAACAATAAATTTTTAGGAACGCCAATTTGTTACAAAAAAAAATCTAACTCCTATTTTCTAATCACTAATTCCTAACTTCCAATTATTTTTTTGAGTTGAACGCCATGTATAGAACTCTTAATACTAATAACGACATTATCATTGCGCCGATAACGCCGCCGATGACAACAGTTGCTAATGGGCGTTGTACTTCGGCGCCTATTCCCGTACTGAAAGCCATCGGCATAAATCCTAGACTTGCCACCAAAGTTGTCATTAACACCGGACGCAATCGCGTTATCGCCGCATCCATCACCGCCTTCTCTAACTCTACGCCCTTTTCACGCAATTGCCTGATATACGAAACCAGAATCATATCGTCCAAAACCGCTACGCCAGACATCGCAATAAACCCCACCGCCGCCGAAACCGAAAACGGCATGTCCCGCATCCATAACGCCACAATCCCACCAACCCACGCAAAAGGTATCCCCGTAAATATTCGTAACGCATCAATTAAATTTCTATACGTTAAATATAACAACATAAACACCAAAAATAACGTTACCGGAACCACAATCATCAATCGTAACTTCGCCCTTTCCAGATGTTCAAATTGTCCGCCAAACTCGACGCGATACCTCGCCGTCGGCATCATTACCTGCTCCGTAATTTTTCGCTTCGCCTCGCTAACAAAACTCCCCAAATCGCGCCCCCGCACATTTGCCGAAATCGTAATCCTCCTAATTCCCCATTCGCGCGAAATCGTCGAAGGTCCCTCCACAATATCAACCGCCGCCAAACGCCCCAACGGAATCTGCGCCCCGTTCGGCATTAAAACCGGAATCGTCTTTACCGCTTGCGGATCATTTTGATACTTGTCCGATAACCGAACCGCAATCGGAAATCTTAACTCGCCGTCAATTACCTCGCTGACAACCTTGTTGCCCATCGACTCGACCAGTTCCAAAACTTCCTGCGCAGAAATTCCATAAAACGCTAACCGCTCTTGAATCACCTTTATCATCAACATCGGTTGCCCCGTAATCTGCTCGACCGAAACATCCGTCGCGCCCGCAATTGAATTAAGTATCGTTTCAATTTCTTGCGCCTTTTCCTCCAAAATATTCAAATCGTCCCCGAAAAGTTTAACCGCTAAATCAGCCCGTATCCCCGACGCTAATTCGTTTATTCGCATTTCAATCGGTTGCGAAAATCCTAGCCGCTGTCCGGGTAAATCGCGCAACATTAACTCAATCGCCTCCGTCAACTCCGCCTGCGTTTTCGCACGCTGCCATTGATTTCGCGGCTTCAATGAAATAAACATGTCCGTCAACTCCGTCCCCATCGGGTCAGTACTTATTTCCGCCGATCCGATTCGACTCCAGACGTTGTTTATTTCGTTTGGGAAATTTTGCAACAACACGCGTTCCATCTCCGTATTGTAACGAACCGATTCCTCAATATCCGTCCCCGCAGGTCGAACTATCCCCACAACAATCGCGCCCTCCGAAAGTCGCGGTATAAACTCCGAACCCAAATGCGGCGCAATCATACCAAACGCCAATACCAACACGCAAACCGCAAAACCCAATATCGCCGCCTTATTGCGCAACGAAAATTTGAGCGCCGGTAAATAAATCATCTTGACAAACCGCATCAATAACGGCTCGCTATGCGATATTTTTTTTGGCAAAAAAATACTCGCCAAAACCGGCATTAACGTCAACGATAAAATCATCGACCCTAGCAATGCAAAAATTACCGTCAACGCCATCGGACGAAACATTTTGCCCTCGACCCCCTCAAGCGTCAATATCGGTAAATACACAATCATAATTATCAACTCGCCAAACATCGTCGGCTTCCGCACCTCTACCGCCGCGTCGCGAATAATTTCTATGCGCGATTTACCGCTACTAGAATTTTCCGATAAACGGCGCGTACAATTTTCTATCATCACCACCGAACTATCAACAACTAACCCAAAATCCAACGCCCCCAAACTCAATAAACTCGCCGCTATCCCAAATTTGTACATCCCCGTAAACGCAAACAACATCGATAAGGGAATCACCATCGCAACAATAAACGCCGCCCTGATATTGCCAAGAAACGCAAACAAAACCGCTATCACCAATAAACCGCCGTCAAAAAGATTTTTCCGAACCGTGTCAATTACAAAATTGACTAACTCCGTCCTGTCATAGACCGTTTTTAGTTGAATATTCGCGGGCAAATTTGATTCGATAGATTTCAACTTGTCCTTCATCGCCGTCGTAACACGATGACTGTTTTCCCCCATCAACATAAAACCTAATCCCATCACAACCTCGCCTTGACCATTCGCCGTAACAGCGCCGCGCCGTATCTCATGACCAATAACAACATCGCCAATATCCGAAATCAAAATCGGCGATCCCGCTTCGGCGGCGATTACAATTTGCCCGATTTCGTTAATATTAGTCGTCCTGCCAATACCTTGCACGAAAAGTAACCCGTTGCCGCCGGATTGACTTATATTGCCGCCGCCGCTGTTAAGGTTATTTTTTTTCACGGATTCAATTACTTGATCAAACGTCAATCCATGCTTCGCCAATTTATCCGGATCAATTACAATCTGGAATTGCCGCTTAAAACCGCCCCAAGTATTGATCTCCGCCGTTCCGGGAACGAACACCATGATCGGTTTAACTTGCCAGTCATGAATCATTCGCAACTCCGTATCTTCCGACCCTCGCCCCGTAACAATATAATTCAAAACCTCGCCAAGCCCAGTTGAAATCGGTCCCATCTCCGGCTTCGCAATACCTTCCGGCAACTCGACCGTATTAAGACGTTCCGCAACTAATTGACGCGCAAAATAAATATCTATACCGTCCTCAAACACAACAACAACTTGCGAAAAACCAAACTTAGAAACGCTACGCATCTCCAAAAGACCAGGCAAACCGCTAATCGATTGCTCAACCGGATACGTAATCTGCTTCTCAATCTCATCAGGACCAAAAGCCGGAGCATTCGTATTGATCTGAACCTGAATAGGAGTCGTATCGGGAAAAGCGTCAATATCAAGACGACCCAAAGAATATAACCCCAAAACACAAAACAAAAACACGCCAAACAAAACAATAAAACGATAACGTAACGAAAAATCAATAACCCTATTCAATATGTCCATAATATAAAATCTAAATTTAAAATTAA
>JAISLW010000085.1 GCA_031277105.1 Planctomycetaceae bacterium
TGCTTTTTATACTATTCGTACTTGAGTTTGCGTTTACCTTCGCCTGCCTAGCTTTCGGACGGCAGGCTTTGACGCTTTTAAATCGCTGAATTTCAAGTACGAGCAGTATAGAAGTTACCTTTAGAGATTTTTTTGTCTATTCCGATGGCTATGATTTTATTTTTTGCGATTATGGTTCTGATGTTTATTGATTTTTGGTTTGGCGAATTTGCGTCTTTACATTTGTAGCATCCGTTTTCAATATACTCCGTCGACCATTGTTCCGGCTTGAAACTTCTGTCGCCGCCAAGTATCTTAAAAGCCGTTTCTTTGACGCTCCATATTCGTTCTTTGTGAAATTGGATAGACGGTTTTTTATTTGGATTATGGATCGAGTCAATTTCATCTTTATTGTAAAATAACTGTTGCATATTATCCGTTACCGCATCCGGTTCGACTAAATCGCAACCTACCCGCCAATAAACGCCCTTCGCAAAAAAAACAACAACATGACTATCAATATGCGAAATCGAAAACGAACAATCCAACGCCGCGCCATCAATAAATAACACGGGAGATACGACGCGATTTAAAGAATCTCGCGAAATTATACATAATCGATTATAAGTTAAATCCGCAAAAAAATTCTTTTTACAAACATCAACATAAATATCGCCGCCACAACTTTGATTAAAATAATTTTGATCAAGATAATTTTGATTTTGATTTTGGTTTTGATTAAGTTTTTTTTGATTAAGATATTTTTGATTAAGTTGAAACCATACCGATTTCGCAAGCACGCGCCCCGCAAACCAAGAATTTCTATAATTTGAAGCGCTAACCGACCGCAAAAATAATCGCTCGCGCTCGTGCAAAAATTCATTAACCCCAGAAGCAAATAACCCAACGCCAGATAAAATTAAATCAACTTCGCAAAAAAAACCAAAAAAATTCAAAGACTCAAAACAAATCACCGGAACATCATTAAACAATTTTATAACGCCATTCCCAACCTCAATCGCATCGCCCAAAAAAAATTCACTCGTCATAACCAACCTCAAAAATATTTTCGGATTCCGTATTTACTCTATCCTTAAATTGTAATCGTTCACGAAAATTTGTTTATTAAATTACGTTTTGGCAACAATTTTTAAGGGACAAGTGGGACCGGAGGGACAATTTTTTTATAACAATAAATCTATCCCCTACACCCTGTACCCTACACGTTACACCTTTATCCTTTAAAATTTGTCGCTTAAATTTTCGTGAACGGTTATTTTTAATTTATTTTTTATTTCATTGATTTTTATATTTCGTAGCAAGAATTTTTTTGTTTGGCTTGTTTCGCCTTGTATTAGTTCTATTTGTGAATTTTTTATTTGCAATGTTTTTACTAATAGTTCGCGTATTGCTTTATTGGCTTTTCCTTTTTCTGGTTGTTGTGTTACGGAGACTTTAACTATACCGTCGTTTCCGCAACGAACCTCATTACGTTTCGCGCCCGCGCACGCGCGAACCTCTAACAAAAAATCATCCAAACCTTCTGTAATCATATTTTAAACTATTCGTACTTGACTTTGCGTTTACCGTCGCCTGTCTAATTTTCGAGGCAAAAATATTTATAACCGTTCACGGAAATTTGTTTATTAAATTACGTTTTGACAATTTTTGAAGGACAAATGGGACAATTTTCGTAACAATAAATCTAGCGCCTACACCCTATTCCTTAACCCTTAACATCTATCGTTTAAATTTCCGTGAACGATTATACAAAAATTAAACGTAATTTTTTGATATACGTTTTCAATGTTCAAAACCTTTTGGTTTTAGTATGTTTGTTGTTCCGTCAGGATTTGCGATCAATAAATTTTTATCTGCCGTGAATTTTCCGATTGCAAATAATTTTGTTCCGTATCGATTTAGTAATGGTTGCGTTTCTAATAATTTTTTCGCTTCCGTTTCGGGCGTTGCTAGAATTAACTCGAAATCTTCGCCGTCCGACAAAGCGTGGTCAAGCGGTAAACGCCCCGAAGTCAACGAACATTCAAACGCATCCGGCGAAATTGGAATCGCCGCCGAATTAAGAATTGCGCCAAGATTACTCTCCTTCGCAACACGATAAAGATCAATTGCAAGACCGTCGCTAATATCTATTGCGCCGTGAATCAAATGATTTTCATTAAGATAAATCGCTTCAAAAACGCGCGGCTCAAATAAAAATTGACGTTTCAAAATACTGCCGCCAAGCTCGCCCGTAACAAGTATAACGTCATCCGCTTGAGCGCCGCCGCGTCTAAATACGCCGCCAGGCAACACCGAACCGATTAACGTTATCGAAATTACTAAACCTGCATCCCAACAATTCGTATCGCCTCCAATTATCGTAACGCCATACTTCTCCATCAACGGTTTCATGCCCGAATACAATTTCTCCGCAAGCAAAATATTCGCATCCGCATCGCCGCGCGGCAATGAAACCGCAACAAGCGCCGCCTCCGGCACAGCGCCCATTGCCGCTATATCGCTCAAATTCACCGCAAGCGACTTGCGACCTATCAACTCCGGCGATACCTCCGAAAGAATAAAATCAACACCCTCCGTCAACATGTCAACCGTAATCGCCTTACCGCAATATATCGCCGCATCATCGCCCAAAAAACCAACTCCAGACTCGCCGCGCAAACGCTCTATCCACGCCAATTCCATCAATTTTATTTCCTTAAATAATAAACAAAAAATATATCGCCGCTCACGACAATTTTGTTTAGCAAAATAAATATAGACGATTTTTTAAAGTGACATGAGGGACAAGTAGGACATGAGAGACAAGTGGGACAATTTTTTTTATAACAAAAAACTGTTATCTAGTTTTCTAAAAAACTATACCTTAACCTCTACGCTCTATTCCCTAAAATCTATCGCTGAAAATTTCCGTGAGCGGTTATATTTTTTTATTTTTTTTCTTCTGCGATTAGTTTATTAAATTCTGTTTCATCGATAATTTTTATACCTAGATTTTCTGCTTGTTTTAATTTTGTGTTTCCTGGTTTTTTTCCTGCGAGTACGAAGCTTGTATTTGAGGAGACGCTTGAAGTTGCTTTTCCGCCGTAAAATTCGACGATGGAATTTATCTCGTCGCGTTTAAAATTTTCCAGCGTTCCTGTTACAACTATAGTTAAACCTGCTAGCGGTTTTTTATTTTTTTCGTTTGACATAATTTCATTTGTTCCTGTTTTAAGGTTTTGGTTTTGGTTTTGAATTTTTGTAACGTTTAAATTTTCGGATTCGGTTAATATATTTGTTTTGCCGGATTGTAATAGATTTTGCGAATATTCGTTTTCAAAAAAGGATTTTTGTTTTTTGCCGTCGCGATTTTTTGAAAATTCTGCGATTAAATCATCAATAGTTTTTTTTCCGTAATCGCTGTGTAAAAATTGATATAAGCTTGCCGCAATAATTTCGCCTACTCCGTCGATTTCGCTTATCTCTAGTTGTGTAGCGTTGCGTAATTTTTCCAGAGTTCCGAAATGTTTCGCAATTAGTTTTGCGGTTCCTACGCCGACGTGTCTTATGCTCAAAGCGTTGAGAAATCTTGCCAGATCGCGGTTTTTACTTTTTTCAATATTGTTTATTAATTTTTCTGCCAGTCGCTTGCCCATCCGTTCAATACCGCCCGTTTCTAACTTCTCCTCGCTCAATCTGTAAATATCGCCGAAATTAGAAATCAATTTATTGTCAACCAACTGGTTTATTAACTTGTCGCCTAATCCCTCAATATCCATTGCCGCTCTACTCGCAAAATATCTTATCCGCTCCTTAATCTGCGCCGGACATTCAGGATTAGCGCAACGAATATACACGCCGCCGTCGTCTTTGACGAGTTCGCTATTACACGACGGGCAATTTTTGGGAAACTTAAATTCGCCGTTCTCAAAATCGCGTAAATGTTTCTCAACACGCACAACATGCGGAATAATTTTGCCCGCCTTCTCTACAACAACAATATCGCCCGCCCTAATATCCTTCCGCTCAATTTCTTCCGCATTATGCAAACTTGCTCTCGCAACAGTCGTCCCTGCTAGTTCGACCGGCGTTAATTCTGCTACCGGCGTTATTACGCCTGTTTTTCCGACTTGCACGCTTATTCGCTCAAGACGAGTTACCGCTTCATACTTCTCAACTTTATACGCAATCACCCATCGCGGATACTTCGACGTAGCGCCAAGCCTTTTTCGTAACGAAAAATCATTCGCCTTTAACACCAAACCGTCTATCTCAAAATCAAGCGTCGATAAAAAATTATCGTCGCCGTTATAAAGCGATTCGCAATAATCCGCCGCTTGCTCAAACGAATTAAAAACTTTCGCATTAGGCGTCGCATTTATCCCGAACTTCTCAACCGCTTTCAAAAAATCATAATGATTCTTCACGTCCAACCCTTCGCACTCGCCGATACTATGAGCAAAAAAACGTAAACGACGCCCCGCACAAATTCTGGAATCCAAAAGCCGAATACTACCCGCCGTAACATTACGAGTGTTCGCATACGCCGCCTGACCGGATTCTTTTTGAGTCTGGTTGAGAATAGTAAGATCAGAATTACGCATGTAAATTTCACCGCGAACTTCCAACAACTTCGGCGGCTTTTCGCCCGCAGGCGTCCGCAATTTTAACGGAATATCTTTTATTGTACGAATATTATGCGTAATATCATCGCCAGATATGCCATTGCCCCGCGTCAAACCACGCACAAGAAAACCATCCTCATAAATCAACGCCGCCGCAACCCCATCAACCTTCAACTCAACTACCCAACTCATATCAACACCGCCAACAAAAACATCACGATTACTAGAAGCAACTTTATTAGAGTCAACTTTATTAGAGTCAACTTTATTGGAGTCAACTTTATTAGCGTCAATTTTATTTGAGTCAATTGTTTCAGATTTCAATTGACGTTCAACACGATTGCCAAACTCGCGTAATTCGCCAAGATTATATGTATTCTCAATTGATAACATTGGAATACGATGCGGCAACGTCGCCAACTCTGAAACAGTATCATTGCCAACTCGCCGCGTAGGGCTATCCAACGGAACCGGTTCGCCTGCCGCCTTCTCCAATTCTTCCAAACGCCGCAATAAACGGTCAAATTCCAAATCGCTAATCAGCGGCTCGCCCGCACGATAACAACGGTCATATTCCCAAAGCCGCTCGCGCAACAATTCTATAGATTCGTCTTTGTCTATCATATTTCTTTTTATGGAAGTTAAAAATTTAAAATTCGGAATTCGTCGCTCAAAATTCAAAATTGCAATAATATTGACCAAAAATAACAAAACAACAAATACCAAAATCTTAATAAATATCTTACTCATCACCTTAATAATGAAAATGAAAATTCGGAATACGGAATTAAAGATTTTAAACTGCTCGCGAAAATTTAAGCGGATGTTTTAGGGGTTAGGGTGTAGGGTGTAGTTTTCTAAAATTAGATGATTTGAGAAAAAGTTTTTTGTTATAAAAAATTGTCCCATTTGTCCCTCAAAAATTGCCAAATCGTAATTTAGTAAACAAATTTCCGTGAACGTTTACAAGATTTTAAAACTTGAATTTAAGTTTACATTCGCCTGTCTAGTTATTGTAGAGACGCAATTCATTGCGTCTCTATATTAAATCGCTGAATTTCAGGTACGAGCAATATAGATAAACAAAAAAGTCTGTCAATACTTCCCCGCCAAAACAAAAAAAATAAGAAGAATCGCAGACGAGACGCCCGCGATCCGGCGGTCTCGCCTGCATTTCAGAATCGCAGGCATTTCGCCTGTGTTCCTTCAGATTCGCAGGCGAAACGCCTGCATCACAGGATCGCGGGCGTCTCGCCTGCAAGCGGTTGTACTCAACCGCTGGTGAGCGAGGTTTAATATCTGGATGTCTCTAAAAATTCATTTCTGTCCCGTTAGGGACAACATGTTGGTAGAAAAACAATGTCAAAAATATATTTGCCCCGCTAGGGACAACATGTAAATACAACCTTAACCTTTATTGCGTCCTTAACGGGACGCTAAAAATTTGTATCATTTTTTCTACCAACATGTTGTCCCTAACGGGACAGATCGAACAAATATTTATTGTTACAAAAAAATACCGGATTGCAGGCATTTCGCCTGGGTTCATTCAGATTCGCAGGCGAAACGCCTGCTTCATAGGATCGCGGGCGTCTCGCCTGCAAGCGGTTGTACTCAACCGCTAATGAGCGAGATTAAAATCTCAACCGCCTTTTGGTTTGCCTTGCGGCAAAGTGCAGGCGGGACGCCCGCGATCCGGCGGTCTCGCCTGTATTTCAGGATCGCAGGCGTTTCGCCTGTGTTCGGTCTATATTTTTTGTTACAAAAAATCGTCCAAATTATCCCTCAAAAAAATTCCAAGACGTAATTTCATAAACAGATTTTCGTGAACGGTTATGAAGTTTTCTTATTTACTTTCTTTGAAAATGAATGGTGGTTCTTTTGGTAAATTTTTTATGATATTTGGTTTTTTCAGGGTGTTTAGGTATTTTGCCATGATTTCGTCGCTTAGTTCGTAATTTATTTGTGTTGGCATTCCTTCCCATAGAACAGCGCCTGTTATTGGTTCGATTAGAACGGCGTGCGGGATACCTTTAACGCCTAGTACATTTGCGAATCGTTTTTTTGTGTCAACAGCGACGGATGATTTTATATCGGCAAATTTAACCTTGCCCTCTAACTTATCCAATTCGCTCTTGCCGGTTTCGCAAATTGACACGACGACGAGTTCGTTTTTATATTTTTCATTAAAATATTCTAGCAAGGGCAAACTTCGTCGGCATGGCGGACACCAAGTTGCCCAAAGTTCTATCAAAACAAATTTACCGGTTATATTTTGCGGCGGTTTATTTGCCCAATATTCGACTTCAATAACGCCGTTTACGAGGTCTTTGATGGTTTGATATTTAACAGAGTTCGCCCAAAGCATACGTTGGCGTTCTGACAAATTCGTTTTATCAAGCAAGTTAGCGCTTTCAACTAACCAAGGTTGTTTTATCAAATCGATTTCTTTGGCGTTATCGTTTTTGGCGATGTTGTCTTTGGCGACGTTGTCTTTAGCCGAGCCGCTTTTAGCATCGCCCGTTTTTGGCTCTTCAGCAAACGCAAATTTAAAAGAACATACAAGCAAAAAGAAAAACATTATAAATGTAATCTTTAAACCGGAAATGTTCACGCTTGAATTTTTAGCAATCGCCAAAACTTGACCGCCCGCAAGAAAACAACTTGCTACGCTATCGTTTTGCCGAAATCGTAAATAAGATTCGTAAAGTTTCATTTTTTAAAAAAAAGTGTAACCGTTCACGTAAATTTAAGCAAAAGATTTTAGGGGATAGCGTGTAGTGGGGACAATTTTCGTAACAATAAATATTTGTCCCGCTAGGGACAGAATGTTGGTAGAAAAAAATGATACAAATTTTTAGCGTCCAATTAAGCTTCTACCGACATGTTGTCCCTAGCGGGACAGGTAGGAAAAATATTTATTGTTACAATAAATCTATCGCCTACGCCCTAAAACTCTACACTTATAAAATTTCATGAAAGGTTAAAAAAAGGTTAAAGGTTATTTGAACCTGCAACTACTAAAAATAACAACAATACAAAAGACGTAAAAAACAACAGATTTTCAGAAAATTACAGATAAAATTTAAGGGTTAAATTGAAGGATTAAATTGATCGGGCATTTCTAAAAATTCATTTGAAATGAATTTTTAGAGACGCTCAATTATCGTTACAAAAAATCAGATTAAAAAACGCATTGTAAAGTGTGAATAGTTTATTATCCTAATTTATCGGCGTAATCCATTAGTTTTCTTTTTGGTTTTCCTATTTGTATGATTGATGCGTATTGATCGAATTCGCGATCAACTTTGCCCAATAGATTTTTCAATAAATCGCTTTTGCCTGGTAACATTGATTTGAAGTATTTTACGAAAATTTCCGCTTCCGTCCAATCTTCGCGCGAGTCCGAAGGCAATAGCGCCGAGATTGCTACCGCCGCTTCTTCACAATTAGAATCAAACGATTTCGCTAACTCCTCAACTTCCGTATGCTCTTCAATGATCAACGTCAATAAATGCGGCAACTTCCACGTCCTGCCAAGTATGCCTCCCGCTTGCGCATGATTCCAACCGAAACGCTCGTCCTCTAATATTGATAACCGCGTCCCCGTAGTATCCTTAATATAACGCTCAATCAAATCATCATACCCCGTCGGTCGCAACTTCAATAACATCGGTATAGCCATGTCTTGCAAAAGCGCGCCCGCAAACGCCATCTCCGCATCGCCCTTCTTAAACTCCGTCAAAAGAAATCGCGCAAACATCGCACGCCGCAAAGAATCTTGCCAAAGACCGCCAACGTCAAATCCCGAACCTTTCGACTTTGGTATCAAACTAAATACAGCCTTCCAAAGCACAAAATTTTTGACGACGCGTATTCCCACAAGCGCTATCCCCTGCTTAACATTAGAAATCGTACTCTGAAATCCAAAATACGATGAATTAAGAAACTTCAAAACTTGCGCCACTAATCCCGGATCAGCCTCTATCGGGCGAACAAGATCATTTATATTTACCTTCGCAAGATCGTTGTCAATTTGCAGCACCGTCAAAGCGCTTTGCGGCATCGCTGGAAGTTGCTCTACCGTAAGTATCCGTTTAAGTTCGTCTTGAGGTTGTATTCCACTCCTTACTCCCGATTCTATATTTGAACTACTCATTTACGTACTAAAAATTTTAAACTGTTTTCACTTGAATTTACGATTACCGCCGCCTGCATACCAAAATGCAAACTTCACGCTTTTAAATTGTCGTACTTGAAGTTGCGTTTATTGCCGTCCGTTCTAGTTACCGGTCTAGTTCGGTCGGCAGGCTTTTAAACTGTTCGTACTTGAGTTTGCGTTTACATTTGCCTGCTAATTTTCGGACGGCAAACTTTGACGCTTTTAAATCGATGAGTTTCAAGTACGAGCAGTATGCGCTTTCATGTCGCTAAAATTCAAGTACAATACGTATAAATTGTTCACGCGTAATTATTCATTATCGCATTTATTTTTTGGATAAAAAATTGCGTTTATTTTAGTCTCGTCGGGACAAAAATAATTACAATTATCGTTACAAAAAATGATACGGCTAATAAATATTTACCGTTGACAAATTAAATTGGAAAAAAATTGACGCCGCACTCGCGTCAAACAAAAAAAGTTTTGCACAAACAAAAGCATAAAAAATTATGCCAAACAATAGGTACAAAACTTTGGCAAAATTCTACACTATGAAAAAATACCCTCAAGAGGGGGGCGAAAAAATATACCGCTACGCATATTTGAAATTCAGTGATTTAAAAGCGTAAAAGCCTACCGTCCGAAATCTAGGCAGGCGAAGGTAAACGCAAACTCAAGTGCAAACAGTTTAGAGATACCCTAACCCCTATTCACTAAATTTTGTGAATGGTTAAGATTATTTTTATATTTGATTAAGTTTTATTTTTTATGTTTTTGAAATATTTTTTGTTATAGAGATCATGCATATTGCGATAATAATGGATGGCAATGGGCGTTGGGCGGTACGGCGGGGGTTGCCGCGATATGAAGGGCATCGTAACGGCGCTTTGCGCGTCCGTGAAATCACTGAATATTGCGCAAAAATAGGGATAGAACAATTGACTCTATTTTGTCTGTCAAGCGAAAATTGGAAACGCCCAGAACTAGAACTAAAATTCTTAATGGATATGTTAAAACATTATCTCAACGAAGAACAACCTAACTTGCAAAAAAACAATATCCAATTCTCCGTCATCGGACGCCAAAACGGAATCCCAGACGATATAATTGAAAAAATTCAAGAATGTACAAATTTGACAAAATCAAATCAAGGACTAAAACTCTGTCTTGCAATAAACTACGGCGCTCGCGCGGAGATAGTTGATGCGGTAAAAAAAATCGTGCAAGAAAAAATCGACGTTGATAGTATCGACGAAAATTGTATCACGCAACATCTGTACACAAAAAACATGACAGAGCCGGATTTATTGATACGGACGGCAGGAGAATTAAGATTAAGCAATTATCTACTCTGGCAATTAAGTTACGCCGAAATCTGGGTAACCGAAACATGCTGGCCAGACTTCAACGAAAATCTACTAAACAAAGCCATCGAAGATTTCAAAAAACGTAAAAGAAACTTCGGAGGAATATGATAAAGACGAAACGCAGAATACAAACTTTCCGAATGCAACAACCGAAACGGTTGCGATTTTAACCTCGCTCATTAGCGGTTGAGTA
>JAISLW010000158.1 GCA_031277105.1 Planctomycetaceae bacterium
ACTCATACAACGAAAATATTATAGAAACGCAAGAATAAGGGCGTCTCTAAAAATTCATTTGTCCAGGTAGGCGGCGTTTCGCCCAGTGTTTAATTTTGGGCCGCATTACGGTTTACGACTTCAATAAATTTTAATATTTCGCACGTCTAAAATAAACATATTTTAGGCTTTTATGAATTATTAAAATTTATTGGTATCATAAACTCCATTGCGATCCAAAAAATAAACGCAGTGGCGAAACATCGCCTACCTTTTTACAAAAAAATGAATTTTTAGAGATACCCCAATATATTTTTGACCTTGCTTTTCTACCAACATGTCGTCCCTAACGGGACAAGTTAGGACAAATATTTATTGGGCGTCTCTAAAAATGCGTTTTGTCTATAATTTACGCTTTTGGAATTACGTTGACTCTACGTCCTCCGCGATCAAATTGAACGACGCCGTCAACAACCGCAAAAAGCGTAAAATCATTGCCCATACCTACGCCTTTGCCGGCATAAAATTTTGAACCGACTTGACGAACAATAATATTACCGGCGTTTACTATTTCTCCGGCATATTTTTTAACTCCGCGTCTTTGTCCATTTGAATCGCGACCGTTGCGACTTGAACCTTGACCTTTTTTATGTGCCATTATAATCTCCTCAATTTTAACTAATAATAAATTTGTCCAAATTTACTTAAACGTAACTTAACATAACTTGCCTTACAATTTTTGTAACAATAATCGACATTAAATTTCAGCGTAAATTATTGTCAATTTATTTGAAGCGCTTGGTTGTAATTTTGGTTGTAATTATTGTCTTTGTATTTTGTTACTTCGCTATCTTGCGACAGGACAAAAATGAAAAAGATAATCGTATCAATAACCCGACTACCAATTTATTCGCCAATATCACGATTGCAAAAAAATTTTATAACACAAGACAAACAACCAGATATGCCTCAAATAGAACCCAAAAATAAAGGCGGAGTATCTTATAAGAAAATCCATTCGTAGTCAACCCCCCCCGTTTGACCTGATTGGAATTGGTCGTTATCGATGGAATATTTATCGCCTTTTCGCCACCAATTTGTTTTTAGGACTTTTCGTTCCATTTTTCGTCCTTTGCCCGGCTCGGTATTTTTTGGATCGACGTCGTTCCATTTATACGCATTAGTTAAACCGCTTACATAAATCGAAAACTTATTTATTCGCGGGTCAACATTAACCCACATCGCAACGCCCCAATAATCTTCGCCTGATTTGATTTGTTTATTACTTATACTTACGCTTGTTTCCGGCGTTACTTTCATACCTTCTCGTCGCATTATTGCCGGAATTGCCGTCGGTAAAAATCTGTCAACATAAACTTGGCGTTCTGTTTCCGTTTTAAATATTGCGTTGCCTGTTTCCGGATCGATTCCCGAAAGCGTATCTAACACGACGCGGTCCGAAGCCAGAATAAATTGCGGGATAAAACGTATTGCTCTGTCTTCGCCGTTGCGCGGAACATACGTCCCTTTCAAATTTTGCAGCGCCGCATAAGTATCGCCCGTAATCTCAATATCAAAAGTTTTTTGCTCGTCTTCGTCAACGTCCGTTATCCGCAAGTTTTTTTGCGACACGTCTTCGGCTAGCGGTTTTTCTGTTTTTTTATCAACTTCCGTTCCGATTGAGCCTTGTTTTTTGACGACGTATTCGGTTGATTTGAAAATATTTGTCTTGTCGCCGCTTGTAATTTTGCGTTCTTTAATTACGGATGCAATATCAGCCGGTCCCATATTTTTTACGTTGTATGTGAGATACCAAACAACTTTTTTGTCCAGAGTTCCTTCGCTGTTCGGGATGTCAACTGTAATTACGCGTAGCGGTTTGAAACTAAATTGAAGACACCATACGTCGCGGGTGAAACGAATATTTCTTGCCCAATAATCGCGATGTAAAACTGGATCGCTCATTACTGCCGCCAGTAATTTATCGTCGTTTTTTACCGGCGCAATTGTTTCGAGGACGTTTAGAACTTCGGTCAAGTTAGCGCGGTTGAATGTTGGCGCATAAGTCGCCGTGTCTTGAGTCAATATATCTTGGGGATTTATTATCGTGCTTGCGTCGGGTATTCCGCGAGGGTTGAGTGATTTCAACGGATCGATTGCAGGATTAAACGTAAGATCAAGCATCGGACTAACAACCGTCAAAATCCCTTGAACAAGATTAGGTCTAGCAGAAATCCGATCTGTAGCAACATCAGCCTCTTGACTGAAAACAAATAACCCAAAATTAAAAATCGCAATAAAAATTACAATAAAAAATAAAATATAAAACGTAAAATTTAAACGCCTCATAAATTCCCCCAAAAACAAAAAAATTTTTTCACAACAAAAAACAAAAACACGCATCCTAATTTATCGAACATATCAAAACGTTAATGTTAATAAATCCTGGAAATCTCTAAAAATTCATTTTGGGAGAACTTTTAAAAAACACAAATTTATTTTTATTAACCACAGAGAACACAGAGATCACAGAGATCATAGAGGAAATTTTTAATTTACGTCAAAACATTATTTAATAATATAATTGATTTTTTGATTTAAAATATTATTCTCTGTGAACTCTGTGTTCTCGTTCTCGGCGCTTAAATAAAAAACTGGTTTTTAGAAATTATCTTTTGTTCTTAATTTAACGGTTATGTTGATTTTTTGGATTAGCAAAGGTACATAATTTTGGCTAAATTGATAATCTTTACGTCATAGCGCCGCAACGCAACCTAAAATTCTAACGAGTTTCAAACCGTCATCAATAACGCAAAATTTTAACATAACAATTCAAATTTAAAACAATCTGACTAAATTGCACAATCTATGGATCATTTAAAAAACGGATCCACAGTTTATAAGATTATTTTAAAAAATAATTCAGTATTCCTAATTCCGAAGTCCAAAAATTAGCGCCAATTCATGAAGATTTAGAGGCTGATGTTTATAGGATTTAGCGGTAATTTTTGTAGCAAAAATTATCCCTAACGTTCCTCATGCCCATCATGTCCCTAACAAACTTTGATATGCAATTTTGTTAAACGGATTTCCGTGAACGCTTACAAAAAATTAAACGAACCTTCAACATCCTCCTCCCCAAAACACGACGCGCCTAACCAACAATAATAAACCTTAGGGAATAACCAAACATTACATTAACAAAATGGGACAACTTAAACGTTTTTTCCGAAATGTGCTTTGCGACCGTTCTTTTTCATACGGCGGCGCAATATTTGATCGTTTGCCTAAAATCGAAGTTGAGTCGCATTTGACCATAGCGAACTATGGTTGTTTTACGTTAAGCGACGCCGTCCGTCCTTCATTCGACTTGAAAATAATACCGCGTCAAGGTTACAAATACGACCAATACCGGAATATTAAAAATAATCTCTCAATTCCAGTAATCATGGCGACGGTATCAAAAGAAAATTTATTTGATACGTTTATTGACTTACTTGATCCGCTTGGGAATTGCGTCGATGTAGTTTTGGAAACAAGCCACAAACGCTCTTCCGGTAATCATCTCGACCTTTATCGCGAACAAATCGATATGCCAATATTGAAAAGTTTCTTGTACGATTATGAAGAATTATTATTAAACGACGGTTGTACGGGAGTTGCGGTGTTAAATTCAAGTATGCCGTGCGAAGTGCAATTTGACGAACACAAAATGCTCATCATCTACGCAAAAGATGAGAAAAAATTTGAAAAAATTCTAAACCAACACAACATCTACCGCGACGACGCCATCAGATTTATCACCGAAGCAGAACACATACACACGACAAAAGACGATTACTACAAACAATTCCAAAACCTAAAAATCACACTCGGATTAGATAACGATTACTTTTGTTAATTCCAATTAAAAATTTCATCCGCGTTCTCTGCGGTTAATAAAAATAAATTTGTTGCTTTTTAACCGTAGAATATGGTACTTGCAAACGCAATAACATTCTGGTAAATTTTTTCGCTTTACAAAAATAAACTGTATGCGTTCACGGAAATTTAAGCGATTGATTTTGGAGTTTAGGGACTAGTTTTTTAGCGACTAGATAACAAATTTTCGTGAACGGTTATTTTTTTAAAATAATTCCGAATGGTATCGCAAATTAAAGTGTGAACAGTTTAGAAACTCGCGTAATTGAATGACGAATATGAAAAAGACATTAGTTGAATCGCCGTTGTTTACGGCATTGAATAATCGTAATTTTGATGAATTTAAGCGTTTGATAGAAACCGGCGCCGACGTGAATGAAACTGATTATAAACAAGACAGTTTGTTGCATATTGCGGCTTTTAAGGGTTATTCTAAAATAGTTAAACTTTTGATTGATAGCGGCGCCGACGTGTTATTATTGAATATAAATTGCAAGACGCCGCTAGATTATGCTAAATTGCAACATCGCCTGCGTTGTATCCGTTATCTTGTGAACGCAATTCGTAAAAAAAATCTTTCACGTTATTTTTTGGAACTGATGAATTTAATTGGTTTAAAATATCTCAACCTTGACGAATTTAAAAAATTATATGAATTAAGCAAAACGCCCGTCAATAACAGAGTAATTTTTGCCCAAAATAAATTGCCCGCCGTTACGCTTTTGCAACAATCTATTTTGCATAATCGCATCGATATTGCTAAATATCTTATAGACGAAGGCGCAGACGTAAATCAAACAAACGCATTATACAAAACGCCGTTATTTATTGCGGCGGTAGTTGGTAATATTGAAATGGTGAAACTGTTAGTACATAGCGGCGCTGATGTTTACGAATATAATATGTACGGCGAAAGTCCGTTGCACGCCGCTTGCCAAGAAGGTTATCTTGACGTCGTTAAATTTTTTATCGAAAACGGAGTTGACATAAATATAAAAGACAATCACGATTGCACGCCGCTGACAAACGCAATTTTTAAAGGTAAATTAGACGTAACAAAATACCTAATCGTAAAAGGCGCTGATAAAAATATTCTTACAAACAACGGCGGAACAATTTTACATTGGGCTGTGCAATCAAAAAATATAGATATAGTTAAATACCTAGTCGAAGACGCAAACGCAGAATTAAACGCAAAAAATAAAGACGGATTAACGCCATTATGGTTTGCACACGTCGAAAAACAACAAGATATAATCGATTACCTAACAGAAAAAGGAGCAACAAAATAAATTTGTAACCGTTCACGAAAATTTAAACGATAGATTTTTTATTGTGTAGGGAGTATGGGACAGGTTGTAGCGGGACAGATGGGACAAATATTTTTTGTTACAAAAAATCATCGTCGCACTTGTCCCTCCAGTCCCATTTGTCCCTCAAAAAAATTATCAATACGTAATTTGCTAAACAAATTTCGGTGAACGGTTACAGATCGTTTTTGCAATAATTTATAAATCAAGATCAAATCAGTTTTGGTATAGATTTTGCGTGATATTAAATTGCGGGATAATTTTTGCCGTAAAAAAATTTTTTCGCTATGGTTGTTTTTGTCGTGTTTCGTTATTATACTTTTGGGCTGTTAGTAATTTTGTGTTTTACATTATTGTAATTTTGAATTTGGTTGTTACAAATTTGCGTTATGAATATTTGCGTTTTAAAAATGATTTCGTTGTTTGTCGGAATTATTGTTACAAAAATTACAAAAGTAAACTCGAGAATATATGTAAACAGTTTAATAATTGGCGGCGGGCGTCGAAAATTAAATCGTAAAGTTTAAAATATGAGGTATGCAAATGCGAATTAAGCCGATGAATAGTTTGTTGGTTTTGTTGTTTTTAATTTATTTGGTTTGTGCCGGTTGTTACGTTTCTTACGATAATTCGAGCAAGTTCAGAACCGAAACGCACGGGGACGTACTCAAAGAGTTGCCCAAAATTCCCGAAGCCGAAAAACCATTTGATTACCCGTATTCGGAAGGAGTCGATCATCAGAATTGTAAATTTGACGACATGATGTTTTGAAATATTCCGGTTAAATTCGTGATTGCGTAACATGAATAATTAACCGAATAAATTTTAACCAATACGCGTTAAAATGTAGTTGCGTAAAAATTGTATTTTCAATTTCGGCGGCAATGAAAATTAGCGTGTGAACAACTTAAAAATAATGCGACGGATAAATTTTTTCTTTATTAGTTTGGTTTTGTTTTCGGCTTTGATTAGCGCTGAAATTTATTCAGACGAGCCGAACTCGCAAAAAAACGATAACAATTCAGACGCTCCCGCTATCGAAGTTGACGACAAAAATAAAAACAACGAAAACATAGACGACAAAAATAACGCCGCCGAAAATAACGTTGCCGAAAATAACGCCGCCGACAAAGACGTTGACGTTAGTAAATGGGCAACGCCGAAGGCGGAAGTTGTTCGTAGCGAGCTTGACGGATGGTTGAAATCGTCTAATTTTGCTGATGATGTTGTTCGTCAAAATGTGTTGTCGCTTTGGAATAACGATGCGAATATCGGCGGTCAAGTTGGCGATTTCCATGTAGGCGGCGAGGCGGGCGACGGTATAAATTCTGTTACAAAAAATATTCCAGACGGCGAACTCGTTTTGGATTTAAGTTTAGCGGAGCCGACGGGCGCCGAATTATTTGATCGTATAATTGAGTCAATGCGGCGGGCGAGTGTTCATGTTGCGGAGTATCTTAAAGTTTGCGATAAACTAGCGTGGCAGGAGTTGCCGTATGGTCAAAAGTTAGTTATTCCGCAAATTCCGTTGCATATTCATCTTGGCGACTCAAAGTCAACGCAATATTTATACAATTCGCTCAGAATGTATCTGGCGTTGAAACTTGTGCAAGGTCGTTTTTACAGCGATGCGATTAAAATTTTGGAAGAGATAAAACCTGAAAATTGTATCAATCCGGCGGAGTTATTTATTACCAAAGCGATCATTTACAACGGTTTGAGTTTGAATGAAGACGGTTTGGAAGCGATTAAAGATTTTAGAAACGTAGAAAAAAACGGATCAATGATTTCACGCCGTCATTTAGAGTTGGCGAAACTATTAGAATTTGAAATGAAAAACGGCAAAGAAAACGACAATAATCCGCAAAATATCTCAAAAAAAATGGATAACGCAAGACGAATTTTAGGCAAAGGCGATCCGGGCAAAGAAGCGCAAGAAACAGAAGACGATATTTTAAAATCACTCGAAAAATTAATCGAAAAAATAGAAGAACAAGCAAAAAAACAAAACGGCGAAGCGCAAGGCAATAGCGACTCGTTGAAATCAAATAGTCCTGCGAAAGATTCAAAAATAATTGGAGGAAAAGCGCCAGGTAATGTTGACCGAAAGGCGTTAGATCAAGACGGAGGGTGGGGAAATTTACCGCCAAAAGAACGCGAAGCGGCGCTC
The DNA here is from genome assembly GCA_031277105.1 of Planctomycetaceae bacterium. Lineage (GTDB taxonomy): Bacteria > Planctomycetota > Planctomycetia > Pirellulales > Thermoguttaceae > WRKP01. The sequence goes on from JAISLW010000158.1 coordinate 7,381, forward strand.
TCAAAAATAGAAAGAGAATTTCCATCGCATTACAGAGATATAATTGAGAGTTATTTTAAAGAAATGGCAAACGGCGATAAATAATTTCTGGAAAACGCTCAAGAAATCTAGCAAAAAGAACGCAACCATCTCGACTGCAATAAAACAGATAAGACAATCACATACAGCCGAGACGTTTGCGTTCCTTCTTTATTTTTTGTTACAAAAAATGTCCCACTTGTCCCTCCTGTCTCACTTGTCCCTCAACAAAATCTCCAATACGTAAATTTGCTAAAAAAATTTCCGTGAACGGTTACAAAAAATCAAACACTATGCCGAAAGGTCGCCTAATTGGACAAATGAATTTTTAGCGTCGCTCTAAAATATGTTCTTTACAAATTTTTTCGCTTTGTTTTATATCGTTTTTCATTTGGATTATTAGTTCTTCTTTTGAGTTGAATTTTTTTATTTCTCTTATTTTTTGGATTAGATCGACGTTTAATTTTTTTCCGTAGAGGTTGCCTTCAAAGTTGTGTATAAATATTTCTACTCTTGGGCTATTTTGGTTGAATGTTGGGCTTGTGCCGATGTTTGTAGTTGAGGCGAATTGTTTTTCGTTTATTGTTGTTATTGTGGCGTAGATTCCGTGTTTTGGGATAATTGTTTCGATTTGCTCGAGGTTTGCGGTGGGAAAACCTAGTGTTCTTCCGCGAGCGTCGCCGGTTGCGACGACGCCGGTTATTTGGTATGGCGATCCTAAAAATTTATTTGCTTCGTTGATTTGACCTTCTTTTAATAATTTTCGTATTATGCTGCTTGACACGGTGGCGCCGTCGATTTGAACGGAATCGACTATATCTATTTCTGTTCCGGCGCTTTGTCCGTAGCGTTTAATTGATTCCGGCGTGCCGGTGCGATCATGCCCGAAAGTAAAATTTTCACCGCAAACGATAACGCGCGCATGTAATTGGTCGCATAAAACGCCGAAAAAGAATGACTCGGCGCTTTGTTGTAGAAATTGTTTGCTCGGATTTATTATGATGATTGCGTCGATGTTGAATTGGCGGATAATTTCTATTTTACGTTCAAGCGTTTGAATTGGGCAAATGCCGGAATCCGACCGCAATACCGCAGCAGGATGAGGACAAAATGTTACAATAATTGACGGAACGGATAATTTATCCGCATGCCTTTTGAGACGATTAATAATACGAACATGACCGCAATGTACGCCGTCAAATTTACCTATTGATACGGCGCAATTGTGATATGCCAACGGAACAGATTGAAAATCGTTAAATATTTGCATTGCTATTAAACCGTGTTTACTTGAATTTGCGTTTATCGTCGCCTGCCTATCTTTCGGACGACAAACTTTGACGCTTTTACATCAATGAATTTCAAGGACAAACGGTATAAATAATTGGGCGTCTCTAAAAATTCATTTTTGCAAAAAAGGTAGGCGGTGTTTCGCCGCCTACCTGGACAAATGAATTTTTAGAGACGCCCATAAACAGCCCTCAATTATACTGCTCGTACTTGAAATTCAGCGATTTAAAAGCGTCAAAGCCTGCCGTCCGAAAGCTAGGCAGGCGAAGGTAAACGAAAACTCAAGTGCGAACAGTTTAAAAATCTCAACAATAGGACGTTTGGTTTTTTATTCCAAAGTTATAGACGCTAACAATTCATTTAATTTTTGTCGCAAGTAATTAAAACTCGGCGACTCATTTTTCTCAACATTCATGTGCGGACTGATTTTTTCCGCCCAACGTGACTTTTCCAAACCGACCGCTTGCCAACCTTTTTTAGAAAGCAAAACAGATCCTCCTTTGTATATCGCATCTGCTAAACATTCCCACGTGCCGCAGATTGCGTCATTTTTATAAGCATTTAAAATTTTATTTTTGGCTTTGGGGTAAGCAGATTTGATTGCCTGTATATCTCCAAGAAACCACGCTTCGCCTTCCTCAATCGCAATACAAAAACGAGTTATCGGTTTTGTATTACAATTATTTAAAATATTATTTAATTCATTACGAAATTTTGTCAAACATTTGTCGTCCAAATCGCAAATAACAATAACGGCGGCTTGATAATTTTTATGATAACCGGCATACGTTTTTCCATATCCATCTAATAATTTCGGCAATTGAGTCAACAAAAATCGTCTATTGGCGTCCGTTAAATTTGCATTGAGGTTTCTTGGTATTCGCCCAATGCCTTTATACGAATGAACATTGAATGTATGTTCATTGCCAATGATTTTTGGAATCAAAATATTCAAAGTTTTTTCCCCCGATTGGTCTTCAACAAGAATTTCAAAGTGCATAAAAATTATCTCCTATCCAAATAATCGCTGTACCATAATCCGCCTAGTTGCAAACCGGCGTCAACCAAGTTTTTTACAATTTGTATTTCGCTTGCTCGTTTGATAACAGAAAAACCATCCGGATTTTTTTTTAGTATCCAAACTTCCGTCGGTTCTAATGCGTCAACCAAGTAAGGTTGATGCGTTGTGATAAAAATTTGAGAACCATCTTTACGATCTACCGCATGTTCGCGAAATTCACGGGCTAACGTTTCCAATAGTTTATGATACAAACCATTCTCCGGCTCCTCAATACACAAAAACGGCGGCGGCGTCGGGTCTTCAAGCAATAACAAGTAAGCAAATATTTTGAGCGTTCCATCAGACATTTGTTGCGAGTAAAACGGGTCTTGAAAACCCTTGTCATTAAACCGAAGCAACAATCTCCCGTCATTGGTTTTTTCCGTATCAATTTTATCTATTCCGGGTATTTTTTGAGCAATCTGTTTCAGAATATTCTGAAATCGTTTTGGATGTTCGCGTTCAAAAAATTGTACAACATTGCCAAGATTATCTCCATGAATGTTAAGATGTTTTTGTGCTCCGGCAAGCGGCAGACTTCGCGCCGCATCCGGCGTAAAATAACTTAAATACCAACCTTCAATAAAACGACGAAATGCAGAAATACGCGGATGCTGTTTAAGAGAACCCAACGTCGCAATACCAAGTTTACGATTATCATCCAATTCGACCGGTTCGCTATTTTTTGCTTCTTCAGTTCCGTTGTATTTAGCTGATTGGAGATTTTTAATAAACTTATCAATATCAAATTTTTTTTGCGTTTCATCAATCTGATAACCTTTGGTTTCACCTTTCCATACAATTCCTCTTCCATTGTTCAAGATTAAAAAAGAATATGGTTTGCCATAATTTTTTTGTCCGCTGCGACGTTGTCTGAGACGTTCTTTAAGAACCGAAGGTCTGCCTCGTTTGTCAAGTCCTATTGACAACTCATAAGTAATAGGACTCGTTTTAGTATCTTCTTTGTAATATATTTCAAATTCAATAGGTTCGTGCTGACCTTTAGATTGAATTTTTTCAAAGCCGCCGCGACCATGTGCATCGCAAGCTTCCTCAACGCCGATTTTCAAGCAATCCGCCAAAAAACCGAATGCATCAAATAGCGTGCTTTTACCGACGCCGTTTTTACCAATAACTGCTGTCAGCGGAGTTAGCGGTTCGGCTTGTTGTAAATTCATAAGTCGCCCAAGCGTAATATCTTTTAGCGACTTGAAATTCTTTACTCGAAATCCTTCTATTTTTGCCATTATCGTTTTTTTGTTAATTATTGGTAAATATTAAAATAAAAAAGAACATTGTTACTAATGTTCTTGATAAAAGTTACCAATGAATTTTGTAATCGCTCATTGAATTTTAGGAGCGTAGAGTTTTAGGGGATAAGGTATAGATTTATTGTAACAATAAATATTTGTCCCATCTGTCCCGCTAGGAACAAAATGTGAATACAACATTAATCCTCATTGCGTCCTTAACGGGACGCTAAAAAATCGTATCATTTTTTTCTACCAACATGTTGTCCCTAGCTGGACAAATATTTATTGTTACGAAAATTGTCCCCCTACGCCATACGCGCTATCCGCTAAAATCTTTTGATTAAATTTACGTGAACGGTTATAAAATCTCTACTTAATTTTCGTGAGCGGTTACTGAATTTTAAACTATTCTTACGTGAATTTGAGTTTACCGCTGCCTTACTAATTTTCGGACTACAGGCTTTTAAACTGTTCGTACTTGAGTTTGCGTTTACATTCGCCTGCCTAGCTTTCGGACGGCAGGCTTTGACGCTTTTAAATCAATGAATTTCAAGTACGAACTGTATACGTTTTAAAATCAATGAATTTCAAGTACGAACAGTATAATGCGTATCAGATATTTTTCAACCGCTCGATTCTTAATTGTTATGTATAAATTGATCATAACATTCCATATAATTTTGTTTGGCAAATTGCGTATCGGCAATTTTTGTAACAAAAAATAGAGGAACGCAACCGTCGCGGCTGCAAGTTGTCGCAAAGTAAACAAAAAGATTGTTGAGACGTCAACATCGCTCATCGGCGGTTGAGTACAACCGCTAGCAGCCGAAACGCCTGCGATCCGGCTGACGATTTTTTGTTAAAAAAAACTATTCCAATAATTCCGAATTAAAAAGACGTAAACGTCTTTAGGTAACTTCTAAAAACCAGTTTTTTATTTAAGCGCCGAGAACACAGAGTTCACAGAGAAGAAAGTTTTAAAAAATATTTTAAATCAAAAAGTCAATTATAATATTAAATAACGTTTTGA
>JAISLW010000171.1 GCA_031277105.1 Planctomycetaceae bacterium
TCAAAACGTTATTTAATATTATAATTGACTTTTTGATTTAAAATATTTTTTAAAACTTTCTTCTCTGTGAACTCTGTGTTCTCGGCGCTTAAATAAAAAACTGGTTTTTAGAAGTTACCATTCCGCATTCCGCATTACAAAAAACTAATCTCTATTTTTTTATCATTCTGTAAGTATTTAGCAACATATCATCTGAATTGCCGAAAATTTTTAGCATTTTTGCTTCAATAACGAAAACGACGACACTTTGCCTTCCGTCTTGATCAGTCAACAAATTATAAACCCACCGCAACGGCAAATCATCAACGGCGCCGTCAATCATTACCGAATACACTTTATAACCCGCATCATTTACGTATTGATCAGCCGCTACTATTTTACGGTAACTTTTTCCTAGCCCGCTTGAGATTTCATTCTTAAATTTTTCTAGCGTAGTCATCGTGTTAATATCAACCGTTCCCATGTCCGCAATATTACATTGCGCAACAAGTTCGCCGTTGTACAATCTTCGCAGTACCGTTGTTTGCGCGTCGTCTTGAAAGACATACCAATTTCTATCATGCGCAAAACGCCACGCGCCCTTGCCGCCGTCGTATTTTAGACCGAGTACGTTTTCGCTTGCCGCCGTGTTTATACTTGATATAAATTCATCGGTCAAATGTTGCGGTTTTTCCAACGGCGAAATTTTTACCTGCAACCTTGCAATAAGATTAAATCCGGGACCAACATGACCTACCGACCTGTCTTCCTGAATCAATATGCCAAGCCAGTTAATTCTACGGGCGCTTAAGTCAAATTGATACTTTGCCTGAATCGTCATTTTTGTTTCCGCCCCAAGATAAATTCCTTGCACTTCGCCTACGATTTCGACCATCGCTACATCGTCCGCAACCGCCGTAAAAACAGCTTCGACCCGCGACTCCGTTACCGCGTCTATCGAAAGAAAAGACCGCAATTGAGCGTCCGAAATCTGCCATGAATCGCCTACCTTGACCTCCTTGTCCGGCAAAAGACGATCCAGCGTCAACGTATTTCCTGGTAAATCTTCGACTAGAAGCAGTTCTTCGCCCCGCAACGCCCCATTAGGCGAAAAAAGCGATACTTTATCGCCGTCAAGACGGCTCACAATAGTACGCGTTTTGCCTTTTAGTTCCGGCGTTTTCAAGTCTTTACCGATTTTCATTTTTGCTTTAGCGAGATTGTATTGTCGGACGCTTAATAGCGATTTATTTTTTTCTTGCGATTTACACAAGCGTTCTTCGTATCTGAAACCTGCGACGACTTCCATTTTTTCGGTAGTATTTTTTTGTTTTTCGTTTCCGGCAGGTTGTTTAACGTCGCCCGTAACTTCCAATAACGTTTCTACCAAATCGACCGAACCTATCACGCGGGCGCTTTTCAAGTTATATGTTGCGTTTGCGATAGGTTTGTTAGTTGTTGCGTGTTTGGGCGTTGGCGTTTCGGGCGTTGTCGGGGTCGGCGTTTGTTTGGTTTTATTTTGCGGTTGGGGCAATGGTTTTGGCGTAGTGATAGGGAGTTCGGCGTAATGTTGATTTATTTTTGATGCGGTTTTTGGGGCGGGCGCATTTTTGAGATCGTTGATTATTGGTTGATTTTCGGGCTGCGTTTGGACAAGCGGCGTTTGGACAAAACGGACGTCGGGCGTTGACTTGGAATCAGATTTATTTTTACTTGCGTCAAGTTTACCGGAGTCAAGTTTAATTGAATTAGGTTTGAGTTCTGATTTATCTGATTCTTTGGCGATAGCGGATTTACCCCAAACTACGCCGTTCTTATTTGTTGTATTTGTATCGGTCTGGTTAGTTTTTTTTGCGGATGTAATATTAGGTTTGGGCAAATTCATATTGCCAAGTTTCGCATCGACGTCGTCGTCTATACGTAATTCAACTACGCCAAGTCCGTTATTATTGCCGTTATTGTTATTATTACTATTCGCATCGTCCGCCAATAAAAAACAAATTTGACAACAAATCGTTGCGCAAAATATTGTCAAGATAAATATTGACTGTCGCATTTTTACTCCCTAATTTCGGATGAATAAATTCCGTCTAATTTTAAACTGTTATTACTTTAAACTGTTCGCGATTGAATTTTCGTTTACCGCCGCCTGCCTAACTTGCGGACGGCAGGCTCTTACGCTTTTAAATCGCTGAATTTCAATTACGATACGTATTTTGCTAAACGAATCGCCGTGAACGATTGCCATTTTTTTATGCAATTTACCAATTCTAATTTAAGTATTAAATCCCGTATCCGTCTAACTTTAATCGCAAACTTAACCTCTGTCGCTCCGCTCGCTTTGCGGTATATTTCGCTTGTAGAATCTCAATTTGACTTCGGAATGTAACGATTATATCGGCAAAATTAACTGCGAAACTTTGACATAAAAAATAGAAATATTCACAAACCAATCGCACATAATTTATTTTTGCAAAAAAACAATTCGTCAAAACAACTAATTAAACAGTATTGCGCCAATCAGAATTAACGCCCGTTGACATAAAATAGACTAATGGTAATATTTTTCAAACCTTGCCTAATAACTATGCCGCAAGTCATAGCCCCGCAATTATGAAAATACAGTCCCGCCAATTCCTCCAGTCCCTCCAATTCCTCTTGTCCCGCCTGTCCCTAATATCCCACAAAATCACGATACGACAATTTACTAAACGAATCTCCGTGAACAATTACGTTTACTTTGTCCCGAATGTTACGGACAATAATCAATTTTAACCAATTATTTTAACCTTAAAAAAAAGGAAAAAATTTTCCCAATGACAAATAATCAACAAAATAATCAATCGCAAAATTCAGAAAATTCCGAAACGTCCGAATCAAACGAGCACGAACCACAACAGACGAAATTACTTATTCCTGTTGCGGTTCTTTTGATTCTTATTTTGGCGTTTTATGCTTATCTTGTTTCGCAGCAGATTCCGCAGAATTGGACAAAACAAGCCGTCGAGTCTAGTCACGGCGCTAATCACGCCGAAACAAATCACGGCGGAATTTACAACGACGACGATGATGACGAAGAGGACAAAATTAAGAAAGTCAACGAAGTCAAAGATGATGAGATTGAGATTGCGCAAGAGAAAAGTAATGGCGTTAATGCGGCGGTTGGGTCGCATTCTGACGGCGTAACACAAACGGGCGTAACACAAAATCGTCCGCCTTATGTTATGATGTTGCCTTTTGTGTTATTGTTGTTATGTATTGCGTTTTTGCCTCTTATTCCTTCGGCGGCTCATATTTGGGAGAGTAATTTAATCAAGTTTTTAACGGCTGCGGTTCTTGGTTTTTTGACGCTTCTTTATTATTATTTTTTGTGTGATTTTCCTGTTGAATTGCATTGGCCATCGCATGATTTTGTTTCGCCTTCACGTGGCGGTTTTGCGGTGGCTTCGGCGGTTTTTACGAATGCGATAGTTGACGAGTTTATTCCTTTTATTGTTTTGTTGTTTTCACTTTTTACTATAACCGGCGGTATTCGGATAGGGGGCAATCTTATTGCTAGTCCTTTTGTTAATTCGGCGATAATTTTTATCGGTTCGATTTTGGCGAGTGTTATTGGCACGACGGGCGCTGCGATGTTGTTGATTAGGCTTTTGATTGAGACGAACAAGGAGCGGCGTCACAAGGTTCACACGGTGGTATTTTTTATATTTTGCGTTTGTAATTGCGGCGGTTGTCTTACGCCGTTGGGCGATCCGCCGCTTTTCTTGGGTTATTTGAAGGGAGTTGAGTTTACGTGGACGCTTAAATTGTGGCAAGAGTGGGCGTTTGTAAATTTAGTTTTAATTGGATTATTTTTTCTATGGGACACGTTTTGGTTTTATCCGCGCGAATCGGAGGAGAGTAAATTAGAGGATGCGGCGAATGTTTCGGAGATAAATTTTTCGGGGCTAGCGATCAATTTACCGTTATTATTTGGGGTAGTTTTTGCGGTAGCGTTTTTGGCGCCGGGCAAGACGTTTCCGTTTACGGATTGGCATCCGTGGTATTTTTTACGCGAAGCGGTGCAATTAGGACTGTGTGCAATTTCGTTGTTATTTACGAGTAATATTATTAGGCGGGGCAACGGTTTTAATTTTATAGCGATTGGCGAAGTTGCGGCGTTATTTTTTGGCATATTTATTTGTATGCAGGCGCCGTTACAAATTCTAAACGTCGAAAGCAGATCTATCGTAAGCAAGGCGGAAGCAAAATTAGGTATTGAGAAAACCAAATTATTTTTCTGGTCAACAGGTTCGTTAAGCTCTGTTTTAGACAATGCGCCAACGTATGTCGTTTTCTTTGAAATAGCGAAAACGTTGTCGCCGGACAAAGAATCTGATTTTGAAAAAACAGAATGGAAAAAAACGGACTGGAAGACGAAATTAGACAAAGGCGAATTAGTCAGAGTCGGGAACAATGGATTTATTGATTTCAAACTTTTGGTTGCCGTTTCAATTGGTGCGGTTTTCATGGGAGCAATGACGTATATCGGCAATGGACCAAATTTCATGGTAAAAGCAATTGCGGAACAATCAGGAATAAAGATGCCAAGTTTTTTTGGTTATATGTTGTATAGTTGTTTAATTTTGTTGCCGGTAATGATTATAATGACGTTGATATTTTTGTAACAAAAATTGAGAAACGCAACCGTATCGGATGCAAGGCGTCAACGGCAACCGATAAAGCAATTGAGATTAAAACCTCCATTATTAGCGGTTGAGTACAACCGCATGCGGGCGAGACGCCTGCGATCCTTCTGACGATTTTTTGTTACAATAAATATTTGTCCCGCTAGGGACAGAATGTTGGTAGAAAAAAATGATACGAATTTTTAGCGTCCCGTTAAGGACGCAATAAAGGTTAAGGTTGTATTTACATGTTGTCCCTAGCGGGACAAATATATTTTTAACCTTGCTTTTCTACCAATATGTTGTCCCTAACGGGACAAATATTTTTTGTTACAAAAAATCTATCCTTTAACTTCTATTATTGCGGCGTATTTTAATAGTATGTTGTATTTCCGTAATAGAGGTTATGGTATCCGCCGTAATTTGCGGTATTTATTGGCGTTGGTTGTGCGCCGAAGTATCCGTATGGATATGCGTTTGATGCGGGCATTCTTGCGGTTGAATCTGCGTAATATGGCGTTGACCACATTTGCATAATTTGGTTGAAAGGATCGTTTTGTTCGGCGCGTTGTCTTCTTGCGGCGCGTCTTTCTGCAATTCTTTCAAAAAATGACAGTCTTCTTTGCGGTTTATTATTTTCTTTCATTAAGACCATCAACAACAACATATCTGACATTGTCAATCCGTTTCCGTTATTTTGGTTTGTTTGTTGTTGCGGTATATTTTGTTGCAATCCGACGGGCATATAACCTGGAATGAAAGGTTGACCGTATGGCGACATAAATTGATTTCCGTATTGACCTGCGAATTGCGCCGCTGGATAAACTGGAGCTCCGTAAGGACTGAAAGCGTAAGGCTGATACATTCCGGCTTGTTGCGACGTAATTGGCATCGGATAATTTGAGTACGGATTGGGTAAAATGTTGAATTGCGGGTTTGTTTGTGCAGTTGTGATTCCTATTGATTGTTCGTTTGATATTCCGGCGGCGGCGTCTGCGGCGGCGTTATTTCCCGTCGTCAAATTACCGCTCTGGAGTGCGTACATTGCGTAAGGATTAGCGTAAATTCCCGCTTGACCTGAATTTTGAATTGCGTTTTCCAATTTCGCATCATTTACAACTCCGTTGATCGGCAGCGGCGTTTTCAATTCCGCAGTTTCTCCGGCGTTATCTTTATTGTTTGTATCTTGCGTATCGGCGTCGTCGTTTTGTGCGGCGTTTAATTTCTGTTGCGCTAATTGTTGCTGCGCTGATTTTTGTTGCGCTAATTGCTGCTGGACTAATTGTTGTTGCGCTAATTGTTGTTGTAATAATTGTTGTTGTGCAAGTTGAATTTGCGCTGGTTGAATTTGTCCTGTTTGTCCGTATGCGACGTTCATAAAGTTGCCTGTTGGCGTTCCTAGCGTAGCGTAATTTTGCGGTATTTGCGGTATTTGTCTGTAACCTACGATTGTCATTCCGTAGGGAGTCATAGCCGTGACGGGCGCTAATTGCGGTTGTTGTTGATACGGGTTAATGTTAGCGTAAGGATTATTGAATTGCGGGTATTGCAACATTAGCGCTTGCGTTTGTGGATCGATTGCGTTTGTTGTTGTTGGCGTTGTTTGCGGCGGTAATATTTGTTGCGGCGGCGGCATTATTCCGGGTAATTGCTGGAATTGATTAGGCGGCGGCAACAAAATAAAACGGCGACTGTGATCGTAATGACAACGTAACAAACCGCAATTATGATGATTTGGCGGCGTACTCAAAAGCAACATACCGTTGGGCAGTACTTGAACATTTGCCCCGTTATTTTGTGCGTAAGCGGGCGGCGCGGGCGGATAAGGATAAGCTCCGGCTTGCGGCGGGACTTGACCGGCGCCGATTGGGGGTTGAAATCCGACGTTGACGCCGCCGTGCGAATTAAATTGAGAAATATAACCGTTGCCGGCGCCGAAACCTGCCGGAACCGACGCTATCTTGAAAATAGGCGAACTAAACGACCATGCGGAAGGTTGCTTCGGAGCGGCGCTGTTGCAAAATATACCCGCTTGCATTACGTCGTCGTTTATTGCAAAACGCGGCGTCGCCGGAATTATCTCTTCGTTAGCCGAAACTTGTAAAATCGTCATTGATATATCGAACATTTTATTTGCCGTAGCGGAGTCGTATTTGTTGTTCGTTTTGGCGTTGTTGGTTTTATTATTTTTTGCGGACAATGATGATTTTTTATTTGAGATTTTTTTTGACAAGATTTGATTTGACGGCTGTTTTTGCAAGTTATCAATATCTTGATCTTGTTTCAAGTCTGCGGGATCGTTTTTAAGTTCAATTTTATCTTTATCGGGTTCAAATTGAGTTTCGACTGATCTTTTTTCGTTACGATAATTCGTATTATTTTTTGCGTTGTCTTTTTTTGCGTTATCTTTTTTTGTGTTTTTTTGCGGCAACGGCATCGGCAAGGTTTTGGGCGCAACGGGATAAACCAATTGATTTATCTGTCGCATTTCCGTATCTGCGGGCAAATTATACGATGGAAACGCCGTATAAGTTGCGACAAAAGGCGACGCTGATCCGGCAACCGGCGACAACGACGATTTCGGCGCGACGCGATTGTATTGTATCGTTTCAGGCAAAACGACATGCGGAACAAGTTCATAATACATATCAGCGCCCGCAACGCCGTTTACGCATGAATTGCAATTCATACGATTGTGTTCGGTGCAATGCGTTGTCGGCGATTGTTTAACTTGCGACGGCGCCGCTGACAATTGCTGAACTTGAACGCAAAATAAACCAAAACTTAATGCAAAAATACTAAACAGACTAATCAGCCGACTGCTATTTCGACCGTAAAACGTCTTTTGTAAATTCCTTTTCATAAAAATTTCTCCGAATTATATTTCGCTCCCGCAAAATAACCCCCCAAAATAATTCGCAAAACTAAAATCGCAAGCTCGCAAATTATATTTTTTGTTTCAAAATTATACGTAAATCCCTAAAATGTTCCGCTCAAACTTGGATAATTAAAAACTTAAAAAATCGTATATTAACAAGGACAATAACCCAAAATTTAAGCGTGAACATTTCAGAACATCGTCAAAACGCCTTATGCACAATTTGACAAACAAAACGAATTTGACGGTTTTTTACAAACAACGCTCCGGTGATACCGAATGAATCAATTTGTCTAATAATAACGCTTGTAACGATTGGGCAACTTTTGATGATTAAGAAATATTGGGGGCAAAAAATATAGCGACTCATAAGACAAAAGAGACTCGTGGGACAAAAGGGAGAACGTGGACTCGTGGGTCAAAAGGGACTCGTAGGACATGATGGATCGTTTGATGGATCGTTTGATGGATCGTTGGATGGATCGTTGGATGGATCGTTGGATGGATCGTTGGATGGATCGTTGGATGGATCGTTGGATGGATCGTTGGATGGATCGTTGGATGGATCGTTGGATGGATCGTTGGATAAAATGTGAGATTTTGTGAATAAATTTTGTCTCTCATGTCTCTCTTGTCCCTCTTGTCCCACGAGTCTCACGCGTCCCTTCTGTTTCTAAAAAAATAACAGCGCTAGAGGATCGGCGCCAGAATGATTGCGATTCTGTTAAGGGCGTCTCTAAAAATTCATTTGTCCAGGTAGGCGGCGTTTCGCCCCGTGTTTAATTTTGGACCGCATTACGGTTTACGACATCAATAAATTTTAATATTTCGCACGTCTAAAATAAACATATTTTAGGCTTTATGAATTATTAAAATTTATTGGTATCATAAACTCCATTGCGACCCAAAAAATAAACACAGCGGCGAA
>JAISLW010000206.1 GCA_031277105.1 Planctomycetaceae bacterium
ATAAACATATTTTAGGCTTTAGAATTATTAAAATTTATTGATAACATAAACTCCATTGCGGCGTTTCGGCGAAACACCGCCTACCTTTTTACAAAAAAATGAATTTTTAGAGATACCCTATTCGTACTTGAGTTTGCGTTTACCTTCGCCTGCCTAGTTTTCGGACGGCAGGCTTTGACGCTTTTAAATCGATGAATTTCAAGTACGAGCAGTATAGAATTTCCATTACGTGAATTTCTATTTAATAATATCAAAAATTTTTGAACGTTACAATAGTATTTAGACGGATCTAAAAATTCATAACCGTTCACGGAAATTTTTTTAGCAAATTATATATTGGCGATTTTTTAGGGACATGAAAGACAAGTGGGACAATAGGAACAATTTTTGTTACAAAAAATCGTCAGAAAGATCGCAGGCATCTCGTCTGTATGCGGTTGTACTCAACCGCTAGTGATGGAGGTTTTGTAACCTTTCACGAAAGGGTATCTCTAAAAATTCATTTTTTTGCAAAAAGGTAGGCGATGTTTCGCCGCTGTGTTTATTTTTTGTGCCGCAATGGAGTTTATGCTATCAGTAAATTTTAATAATTCATAAAGCCTAAAATATGTTTATTTTAGACGTGCGAAATATTAAAATTTATTAATGTCGTAAACCGTAATGCGGCCCAAAATTAAACACTAGGCGAAACGCCGCCTACCAGGACAAATGAATTTTTAGAGACGCCCTATAGAAATTTCCAAATTTATGGATTCAATTTCGTCTTTCGGTTCAAATCGGGAAAAAGCGCTATTGACAAGATTCAAAAATTGTGTACTATTTGCAAACTCAAAGATTGATGTTGACAGTTTTGCCGGAGGAATCGGGAGGTCTTAACGACGAGTTTTTAAGTTCGCAACAATTAAAAACAACTTAAAATGTTAGCGATTTAATTTGCTTTTAACTTCGCATCAACGTCAATTTTCAACACTTAAACAAAAAAAGTAAACGCAATTTAATTACAAACAGTTTACGCAAACATTATTTTTTATTTCTTTGTTTCGTAAAAAAATTATACGGAACGCAATTTTTCACTTCAACAAATCTATGTAATAACCCGCTCGCATTTTCAAACTGTTAGCGATTGAATTTACATTTACCACCGCATGACTAATATCAAACTGTAGTTTTTTATGTTGTACATCGATGAATTTTAATTGCTAACATAATAAATACGAACAGCAGTTTAAAATACCCAAAATGTCCGTTTTATCGATAAAATATGAAAAAAAATAAATTTTATCAAGAAAAAACAAAAGCCTAAAACAAAAAACGCTGATAATAAGATACAAGAAATGAGATCAATACATCGCACAAATCACAACGCCCAAATCACTCTACAATTGAACCATTACGCTAACAAAGAAATCACAACACTCGAAAATTGTAAAATTTTATCCTCATAAATTTCAGAAAACAATTATTTATCTACAAACTCTCAAATTCCTTTAACAACCGGAATCAAGCAAATTAAAAGAATAAAGAGAATAATAAATCGCACATTGTACAAACAGTACTTAGAATTTCGGCGACTCAAAAACGAAAAGCCCAGATCAAATTAGATCAGATTTTAGATCAAATTAGAGCGGACGATTCAACGTAGCGGCAATTTCAACGGAGTCAAAACTGAAATTTTTACGTGCGAATAATATAAAATTTTGGATACACTTACCAACTGTTCTTTTTTGAGAAAGTAGTATTTGTCAATTCAGATGTCAAGGTTGCGACGCTTCACGCAACTGCGATTTTGCAAAACGCACTAAAATCGTACTTCAAAAAAACGATAAAAAACACAAAAAAACAGAAGCCAAAATAAACGACCAAAGCAACGCTAAACCAAAATTTTATGTGCGAATAGTTTTATACTGCTCGTCCTTGAAATTCACTGATTTAAAAGCGTCAAAGCCTGCCGTCCGATAGCTAGGCAGGCGAAGGTAAACGCAAACTCAAGTAAGAACAGTTTAAACTGTTCACGCTAAAAATTGCGGTTACGGCAGTTTGGCTGCTTAATTGGAAGTCAATTTTTTTTACGTTTTTATATCGCTAAAATTTAAATACGATCAAGTATATTTTGCAAACCTGTTTTATGCGAATAATAAATTTGATAATTAAAGAATCAAAAAACCTTTTAATCTTGGAGGTCAGAAATGTCTGAATCGAAATATTTTTTGGTATTTTTTGATTTGTTAATTTTTAGTTTATTATTTTTTGAAGTATTGAGTTTTTTGGCTGATTTGTTTCCTCGTCGGAAGCGAATTGTAAATTTTAACCGTGGCGCCCCGTTTTCTTTAAGAAGGGTAGAGGGGTCAGATTTTAACTTGTGTATGTTTGCTACCGTATCAGTACAAAAATATTTTTGGTTCAAATACCGGTGCGGTACTCTTATAAACATCACCAACAAGGTGTTTCTAAATGCAAAAGAAAATGTTCAATGATAATCGTCGAAATAATAATAACAACAACAATAACAACCGATTCCGTACAACAGGAACAGGTCGGGCAAGACCGGCTCCGAATATCGGTGTTGTTGGCACGTTAGCCAAGTACGACGACATTAAAGTAAAACAAGGCATAGAAGATTCCGAAGGCTTTTATGAAGTTAGCGGAGCTTTGGAGTTGCATCCGAATGGTTACGGATTTCTCCGATTGCCTAGTAATGATTATGCTCGAATTATTACGGATCCGTTTGTGCCGGGTAGTATGATTGAGAAGTACGGATTTCGCGAAGGCGTTATGTTACGCGGCATAATTCAACCCGGTACAAAAGCTCAAGGTCCGAGAGTTCGCGAGCTTTTGGACGTTGACGGGATGCCGCCGGATGATTATCCGACGATTAAGCAATTCGATGAACGGACGCCGATAAATCCGGAAGAGTGGCTTCGTCTTGAAACGGATGCGCAGCCGTTGACGACGCGGGTTATGGATATTTTGACGCCGCTTGGCAAGGGGCAACGTGCGTTGATAGTTGCGCCGCCGCGAAGCGGTAAGACTGTTTTATTGCATCATATAAGTCAGGCGCTGGTTAGAAATCACAAGGGAATTAAGGTAATTATATTGTTGATTGACGAGCGTCCAGAAGAGGTAACTGATTTCAGACGTGCGGTTAATGCGGAGGTTGTAGCGAGTAGTCTTGATCGGGAGATTGAGTCGCACGTCAGGTTGGCGCAACTTGTAATTGAACGTTGCAGGCGTTTGGCGGAGATGGGCAAAGACGTATTTTTATTGCTTGATTCTATTACGCGTCTTGCGCGTGCGTTTAACAAATGGGTCGGCAACACGGGGCGTACTATGTCTGGCGGAGTTGATATTAAGGCGATGGATATTCCAAAAAAATTATTTGCGACTGCGCGTGCGTTTGAAGAAGGCGGCTCGTTGACTATTGTAGGAACGGCGCTAATTGAAACGGGCAGTAGAATGGACGACCTAATTTTTCAAGAATTCAAAGGCACGGGCAACATGGAATTAGTGCTTGACCGTAAGTTAGCGGAACGGAGAATTTGGCCGGCAATCGACATCGGACAATCAGGTACGCGACGCGAAGAAAAATTATTACCGCCGGACAATTTACACGCCGCAACATTAATACGACGCGGACTCGCCTCAAGAAACCCCAGCGACGCAATGGAAACGCTAACAACTAAATTGGCAAAATTCAACTCAAACGCCGAATTTTTCCATCAGTTCATGAAAGGATCACAGTCAAGATTAGATTGATAAATTTGAACTTGAATATTAAGGGTATCTCTAAAAATTCATTATTGATTTAAATTTTAATTTTACCAAACCTAATTTTAACCTAATTTTTCTTTACAAAACCATTCGCCAAAAAAGACTCCGTAGCAACAAAGCCCTCCACGCCGCAATCTCATTACCTCATTGTGATTTTATTTTAATGAGGTAATGAGGTAAGAATGTTTATTTTATAATTTTTTCTACTGAGGTTGTTTGGTTCAGAAAAATTAGGTTAAAATTAGGTTTGTTAAAAAACATATTAAAATTTTAAAGAAACATCTAATGATTGATCGTTTCTCCACAAAATGAATTTTTAGAGATACCCAATTAAAATTATCGTTACAAAAAATAATTATCTTTGCTGAATAATTACAAAAAACTACTCCATATCAACCTAGCGTTTAAATTTTCGTGAACGGTTACAGATTGAATATGAATTTTCACGCAAT
>JAISLW010000438.1 GCA_031277105.1 Planctomycetaceae bacterium
GGTTCGATGGTTCGATGGTTCGATGGTTCGATGGTTCGATGGTTCGATGGTTCGATGGTTCGATGGTTCGATGGTTCGATGGTTCGATGGTTCGATGGTTCGATGGTTCGATGGTTCGCTTTTTTCATTTTAATTTCTCCAATGGAAAATTGTCAATAGGTAACTTCATTGTGAAATCACCCGTATTGAAAAAAAAATTTATACCGCCGCAACAAATAAAAAAACTTGTTAGCGTTTACTAACAACATTTCATTTTTTTATTGTTACGTTCCTAACGGTTTTGAATCAACATGATTCTTTATATTGTACAAAATTTTCGTAAAATCTTGCACTTTACTATACTATTTTAATTCGGCGGCATTCGAGATAATTGCAAATTTCTCAAAGCGCATAACGAATTTTGGCGGCAAATTGTACATACTTAATAAACTGCGTCAAGTATCCCCGCCAACAGTAGATTGTTTAGGCGGGATAATATACTATGTAACCGTTCACGAAAATTTTTTTATTAAATTACGTTTTGGCTAAAAAATTTCTGTGAACAGTTACAAAACCTCCATCACTAGCGGTTGAGTACAACCGCATGCAGGCGAGACGCCCGCGATCCTGGAATGCAGGCGAGACGCCTGCGATCCTTCGATGATTTTTTGTAACAAAAAATTGTCCCTCTTGTCTCAATTGTCCCTCTTCTCCCACTTGTCTCTCAAAAAAATTGTCAATACGTATTTTGCTAAACTGATCTCCGTGAACAATTACAAAAAAAATTTTCGTCTTTATTTTTGCTAGCGGTTATGATTTTTCTTGAGGGGGTTGTTGCAAACGGATCAATAGTCTGTACAATTTTGCGACTTTAAACAATCATACTAAAAATCAATCGTGAACTGTTTAAACTATTCTTACTTGAGTTTGCGTTTACCTTCGCCTGCCTAGATTTCGGACGGCAGGCTTTGACGCTTTTAAATCGCTGAATTTCAAGTACGAACAGTATAGAATGTAGGTTGTTTAAACGGCTTGCCAACGTTTCTTGTCAAATAAATTCTGATTAGAACACTACCAAGTCAAGCCAAAATAATTGTGAACGAATTAGTCAAAAAAACCTTTTTAACAAAAAAACAATGAAAGAAAAATTAGAAATTTCACGCCGTAACCTTTTCGGGTTAGCGGCATGCGGAATGGCGTCAGTTTGGGCTGCGCCATTGCTTTTACAAGGCGAAACAATTGCAACGCCAAAACAAAAAATTACGCCAAAACAAAAAGTTACGCGAAAATCAAAAAAATTTCCCAAGTATCCAAACGCATATTATTACAACGACGGTAAATTCGACGAAGACAAAGCCCGCGACGTAATTATTGAACTTGCCGCCTATCACGGCTACCCAATTACGCCAGATCTGCGTGAAAAACTTTGGGTTTCGGACTATGGAATAGGACGTTTTGCCGAAGTCGGTCTCGCCGCTATCGGTATAGTCAACAACCTCGACGGCGAATACAGCTATATGATGCAAGACCTCTTTATCTTGCCCAATCAGATGTTGCCGGAACATTGGCATATCGACGTGCCAGATGCAGAGAAAAAAACTCGCGGCGCACAGAAAGACGAAGGTTGGTACGTGCGCTGGGGACGAAGTTATATTATCGGAGAAGGCGATAAAAACTTGCCCGCCCAAGTTGTCGTGCCAAAATCACACGGCCCCGTTACTGTTGAACATTGTACTACCGCCGATCCAGGAACATTCGTAAAACTTACAAAACGCGGATCAAGACATTGGCAATTCGCAGGAGACGAAGGCGTAATCTTAACCGAAGTCGCTAACTACCACGATAACGCAAGCGTAAGACACACAAATAAAACCGCAAACGATCACTTTCTCGGAGGATTAAAATAACGCACAGAAACTCATAAAACTAACAAGAACTTCTAATAACCACAAATTCATTTTTATTAACCACAGAGGACACAGAGAGCACAGAGGAAAATTTTAAATTAAGTTTGCGTTTACATTCGCCCGCCTAACTTTAGGACGACAGGATTTGACGCTTTTAAATTGATGAATTTCAAGTACGAATAGCATAATTGGAATCAAAACGTTATTTAATATTTTAAAAAAATTATTCTCTGTGAACTCTGTGTTCTCGACGGTTAAATAAAAAATGGTTTTTAGAAGTTACCATAATTTAATAATTTTAAAAATTTAAAGAAAGGAAAATTTTCGATGGCAAAAAAGACTATTGCCGATGTTGATGTTAAAGGTAAAAAGGTTTTTATTCGGGTGGATTTTAATGTTCCGCTTGACGATGCGGGCAAGATTACGGACGCTCGCCGGATAGAGATGGCGATTCCTACAATAGAGTCGGTACTGAGTCGCGGCGGCAGCGTGATTTTGGCGAGTCATCTTGGTCGTCCGAAGGATGCGCCGGATCCGAAATACACAATGAAACCTACTGCGGTAAAACTTTCGGAGTTATTAAAAAAGCCGGTTGAATTTGCAACGGATACGGTTGGCGCCGATGCGAAGTCGAAGGTCGGTTCGCTTAAGGCGGGCGGCGTCGTCGTGCTTGAAAATTTACGTTTTCAGCCTGGCGAAAAGAATGGCGACGCTGTTTTTGCGGGCGAGTTGGCTTCTTTTGCGGATATATATGTTAATGACGCATTTGGGACGTGTCATAGGACGGATGCGTCGATGTATGCGGTTCCGAAAGCGTTTGGCGCTCGTCCGAAAGTATGCGGTTTTCTTGTAGAGAAGGAGATAAAGTATTTGAGCAATGCGATATCTGATCCGCAGCGTCCTTTTATTGCGATTATTGGCGGCAAGAAGGTATCGGACAAGATTCTGGTGATAAAGAACTTGCTCAATATTTGCGACAAGGTATTAATTGGCGGCGCGATGGCTTATACGTTTAATCTTGCTCAAGGCGAGAGTGTGGGCGATAGTTTTGTCGAGTTGGACAAGGTAGAGTTGGCGAAGGAGCTTTTGGCGGCGGGCGGCGATAAATTGAAGTTGCCTGTTGACACGCATATTAGCGACAAATTCGGCGCCGACGGCAATAAAAAAATTGTCAAGGCGGGCGCGATTGACGCAGGTTGGCAAGGTTTGGATATCGGACCGGAAACGGCAAAAATTTATGCGAACATCGTAAAAGATGCGAAAACCGTCGTCTGGAACGGACCGATGGGCGTAAGTGAAATTCCGCCGTTTGACGAAGGAACAAAAAGAATTGCGCAAGCGATAGCGGATAGTAAGGCGATTAGTATTATTGGCGGAGGCGATAGCGCGGCGGCAATTCAACAACTAGGTTTCGCTGACAAAGTTTCACACGTCAGCACCGGCGGAGGCGCAAGTCTGGAAATGTTAGAAGGCAAAAAATTTGAATCAGTCGAAATTTTAGACGAAAAATAATATACGGATCGTACTTAAAATTCATTGATTTAAAAGCATAAAAACCTGCCGCCCGATAACTAAACAGGCGGCGGTAAACGCAAATTCAAGTACGAACAGTTTAATAGCCGTTCACGGAAATTTAGATGATAGGTTTTAGAGAATAGGACGTAGGAGTTATGGAGTAGTTTTTTAGAAAACTAAAGAGCAGATTTTTTGTTACAAAAAAATTGTCTCTCTTGTTCCTCCTGTTCCACTTGTCCCTCAAAAAACTGCCAAAACGTAATTTATCCGTGAACGGTTACAAATAAAATTTTCGTAACGAAAAATAAAACGAATGCGTAATCATTCGCGAAGATATGAAAATAAGGAATTATTGTTACAAAAAATAATCTTTATCAACTAATCCTTAATCACAATTTTTTGCGAATGATTTACGAAAAAAAATTAGATTAGAAAATAGAATGTGTTCTTTAGGCGTTAAGTCTGAATCTGTGTTGGATTCTCGGTTGAGTTTTAGCGGCGCCGACGTATTAATTCGGTCGCTTGTAAATTCTGGCGTTGACACGATATTTGCGTATCCGGGCGGCGGTAGTATTCCGTTGCATCAAGCGATGACGCGTTATCGGGACAGGTTGCGGGTGGTGTTGCCGCGTCATGAGCAAGGCGGCGGTTTTGCCGCTCATGGTTATGCGCGAGCGTCGGGTAAAACGGGAGTTTGCATGGCGACAAGCGGTCCCGGAGCGACTAATCTTGTTACGATAATTGCCGATGCGAAGTTGGATAGTATTCCGGTGTTGGCGATTACGGGGCAAGTTGGCACGGATTCTATTGGCAGCGACGCGTTTCAGGAAGCGCCGATGGTTGAAGTTTGCAGGACGATTGCGAAACATCATTACTTGGTTACGGATATTAACGATATTACTCGCGTGGTCAAGGAGGCGTTGTATGTTGCGTCGTCGGGGCGACCGGGTCCGGTGTTGATTGATATTCCAAAAAATATTCAGATGCAATCTTGTGTTCCTGATTTTGATCCGCCGATAAATTTACCAGGTTATGAGCCGATTCCGATTCTTTCGACTAATGGAAATTTGGCGGGCGGGCAAAAAGAGATTGGTCAAAATGCGAGCGGCGTGCAAAATGAATCTGATGTTTTTTATGAGAAATTTTTAGATGTTCTCAAGCGTGCGAAGCGTCCGGTAATTTATGCCGGAGGCGGCGTAGTTTCGTCGGATGCGTCTTATGAGTTGTTAAGTTTTGCGGAGTTGGTTGGGATTCCGGTTGCGACGACGATGATGGGGTTATCGATTTTCCCGCGTGATCATGAGTTATCGCTTGGGATGTTGGGGATGCACGGCGCCGCTTATGCAAATTATGCGGTTTATAATTGTGATTTATTGATTGGTTTGGGGGTTCGTTTTGACGACAGGGTAACGGGTTTAACTGCGGGATTTGCGCCGAATGCGTTTATTGTGCATGTCGATATTGATCCGTCGGAGATAAACAAGGTCAAGCAGGCTGATATTTTTATTATTGACGACGTTAAGAGCGTGATTAAGAAGTTTAGCGGCGACGTAAAATCATCGGGTCGAAATTTCGCCGCTGATTGGGGAATGTGGAGAAATCAAATAACTGAATGGAAATCGCAGACGCCGTTGGGGTATGATTATGAATCGCCGTATATTTTGCCGCAATTCGCAATTGAAATGTTGTGGAAAATGACGAAGGACAAAGACGTAATTATTACGTCGGGAGTGGGACAGCATCAAATGTGGACGACGCAATTTTACAGATTTAGCAAGCCTAGAACGTGGATTTCGAGTTGTGGTCTTGGGACGATGGGTTTTGGTTTACCGGCGGCGATTGGCGCAAAGGTGGCGATGCCGAACAAGGTAGTAATTGACATAGATGGCGACGGGAGTTTTCAGATGAATATTCAAGAGATGGCGACTTGTTTTTGTGAAAATATTCCGGTTAAGGTTATGCTTATGAACAATCAGCATTTGGGGATGGTTGTTCAGTGGGAGGACATGTTTAATAATGCGAATAGGGCGAATACTTATTTGGGGAGAATTTCCGACCCTGAAAATTTCGGCAAGGGCGATAGTAATTTGTCGAATAATCGTTATCCAAATTATGTCAAGATTGCGGAAGGTTATGGTTGGCGGGCGTTGAGTGTGTCGAAAAAGTCTGAGTTGCAAGAAGCGATAAAACAAATGTTAGAATCGGATGAACCGTTTTTATTAGACGTAACAATTCCGTACAAAGAATATGTTTTACCGATGATCCCAGCCGGAAAAACCGTAAACGAAATGATTTTATATTCAAATTAAACAGCCTTTTTGTTTGCCTTGCGGCAAAGTGCAGGCGGGACGCCCGCGATCCGTTGGTCACGCCTGCTTTTCAGGATCGCAGGCATTTTAGGATCGCAGACATTTCGCCTGTGTTTCTTCAGATTCGCAGGCGAGACGCCTGTATCCCAGGATCGCGGGCGTCTCGCCTGCATGCGGTTGTACTCAACCGCAAATGAGAGAAGTTATAATCTCAACAACCTTTTTGTTTGCCTTGCGGCAAAGTGCAGGCGGGACGCCCGCGATCCGTTGGTCGCGCCTGCTTTTCAAGTTCGCAGGCATTTTAGGATCGCAGGCATTTCGCCTGTGTTTCTTCAGATTCGCAGGCGAAACGCCTGCATCCCAGGATCGCGGGCGTCTCGCCTGCATGCGGTTGTACTCAACCGCTAATGAGAGAGGTTATAATCTCAACAACCTTTTTGTTTATCTTTCGGCAAATTGTAGTTGAGACGGTTGATTTCATTCTAAAATTTTTGTTATAAAAAATTGTCTTACCTGTCCCGTTAGGGACAAC
>JAISLW010000499.1 GCA_031277105.1 Planctomycetaceae bacterium
CGTACAACAGATTCAGCATTAGAGGAGGATCGCGGGCGTCTCGCCTGCACTTTGCCGCAAGGCAAATAAAAAGGCGCTTGAGATATAAACCTCGCTCATTAGCGGTTGAGTACAACCGCTTGCAGGCGTTTCGCCTGCGATCCTGTGATGCGGGCGTCTCGCCTGCGATCCTTACAAATTGTCTCTCCAGTTCCCTCTTGTCCATAAAAACTTTAAAAAAACAAAAAATTCAAAGTTAAAGATAATTCTGCATTTAAAAATAATGTTAAATTGCGTAAGATGTAGTTATGATTATATTGACGATTTGCGTGGTAGCGGTTGTTTTGGTAAAAGGGGCAAAAAAATTTTTGGGGTATTTTGAAAAAAATTTTTTGCGTTTGTTGTGAATTTGGGTAAATTATGTTGAGATTAAGTTTACAAGGTGTGAAATAATCGCCCAAAAGAG
Source organism: Planctomycetaceae bacterium (assembly GCA_031277105.1). GTDB lineage: Bacteria > Planctomycetota > Planctomycetia > Pirellulales > Thermoguttaceae > WRKP01. The sequence goes on from JAISLW010000499.1 coordinate 446, forward strand.
GCGTTATTTCTTACTTAATTTATCTTTTTTATTTTATCGTCATTTTAAACCATTTATAAAAAAGCCATTAGCAAACTCAAGAGAGAGGTTCATAGGGTCGATATACTGATTGACCCTGAAAAAGCACAAGGCGTGTCGGGGGGCACGTTCAGGGATAATTAGTCAGCAGCCGATTGATTAAAACTGGGTCGAATGGCGACCCGTCGGGACTGACATGAGTAACCAGTAGTCCCCTAAAGGAAAGTAATTTTCATACGTTATTTTTATTTTGTGCGTATGCGAGTTCTTTCTTGGCGGACAAACCACAATGAGGAGAGTTTATCTAATGAAATTCAGAATTATGATGGCAACGCTGGTCGTCACCCTTCTGATGGGCGCTCGGATTTATGCAAGCGATTGCGATCCGTGCGAAGCCATTGATGCGTGCGGCGACACTCACAAGTCTTGCGACCTTTTTGCCGGTCTAAAGAAGCTTGTGAAAAATTGTACACCATGCGATCAAGCAGCCGATTGCGGCACGGAGGGAGTAGTTGCTTGCTCTCCGTGTGAAGAAGCGGCGACTGATCCATGTGCTGAAGCGAATTGCGGCGATTTGTACAATGGGCATAGATTCACGTTTGGAAAGCGGCTTCGCAGCTTCTTTTCAATTAAAGCGGCATGCAATCCTTGCGACGAAGTTGCAGATTGCGATCCTTGCGGAGAAGCCGCCGAAGCAGATTGCAATCCATGCGATAACAGTTGTATAGATTTCCGTCCGTTTTCGCTTCGTAAATTTATCAAACGTATCAGTCTTGCCGGAAGATGCAACGACGGTTGCGTTGATCCTTGCGGAGAAGCTAGCAATGACGGAGTAACAGAGGATTGCTCGCCGTGCGAAAGCTCATGCGACAGCTATCGACCGATAAGACTAGGAAGACTTGTTGATCTTCCGCGCAGAGGTTTGAAAAGATTTTTTGACGGTTTCCGCGTCGCCTCGTGTGATACAGGTTGCAATCCGTGCGATCCGGCTTGCGATGACCCGTGCGGTTCAATCACTACCGAATCAGCGGTTCCCGCAAAATAAAATAGGTCGGTCATGACTCCCTTCACGGGCGTTAATGAAATTTGTAGATAAAGAGCGCCGGTTTTGCTCAATGGCGAATTGCTGACTTGCCTGTAATATAAAAAACCTGCTACTGGTTAAATAATCAGTAGTAGGTTTTTTTTTATTCGGAATTATTTTTAACTTTGGATTTTTGGTTTTTTTTAGGGACAAGTGGGATATGAGGGACAAGTGGGACAAAACTAAATGCACAATTTTGAAATCAAAATCTTTAATTACGCATTCCGCATTCCGCATTCCGAATTTACCTTTTAATTTTACAATAATTTTTTTACTGCTTTTATCATTGAGTTTCCTAGTTCTGTTTCACCGCAAATAACTATGTCTGCGCCTCGTTTAATTAGACGTTCTCTATTGTCTTTGAAACGGCATCTTGAGATCAATAAACAATGATTGTTTAATTTTCTTGCGATTTCAATTACTTCAAAGACCAATAAATCATCCGGTATCGCCACAACAATCAACGTTGAATTATGCGCATCAATTAATTTTAACGTCGCTTCATCTGCGGCATTGCCCGCAATAGTTCTGAAACCGTGCTGGGCAAACGGATGCAAGTTTACCGGATTCATATCAATTAACCCGACGTCAAATCCCGACGATTCCAGATACGCCGCAACTTGACCGCCAATCGGTCCCAATCCCGCCACAACAGCCTTGCGCTTAACTTGCCCCAAAAAACGATCGTCGCCGCCCGCATTGTCCGCATCGGCGTCGTGAATTTGCGCCGGTATTACGCGAATTGCAAAATTAAGAAATAACGGCGTAAGAATAATCGACGTCAACGCCACAAATAATACGCATTGATAAACGTCCCTACTAATCAAACCCACCGATAAACCATTCGATAACAACACAAACGACAATTCGCCAAGTTGAGATAGACCTAGCCCCATTGCAAACGACGAAATTAAATCTAACCCTAAAACGCGAAACGCAACCGCCGCACAAAACGTTTTGACAAAAAGACAACCCGCAAAAGCGCCAAGAACAACAAACGGCTTGTCAAATAAAATAGACGGATCAAATAACGCCCCCAACGAAACAAAAAAAATCGCCGCAAACGTTTCACGCAACGAAATAGTTACCGCCGTAACTTGAGCCGTCAAACGCGTCTCACTCAATATTACGCCGGCAGCCAAAGCGCCCAACGCGCCCGGTAAACCCAACAAAAACGATACCCACGAAACGCCAATCAAAAGCACCATCGTAAATAATACCAACAACTCAACACTACGCAATCCACTAATATAAGGCGCCCCATAACGCACAAAAATAAATCGCAAAAATATCACAATAATAATAAATACCACCGAACCGGCGCCAAGACTCAAAAGCTGAGAACGAGGATCAACCCCCAAACCCAAAAACGCCGAAAGCGAACTAGGAACAACATCAACGCCCCCCGAAACTCCAGCCGCCAAAGCAGCAAGAATACCAATAACTACCAAAAGAGGAACAACAGCAACATCCTGAAAAAGCAATATCGCTATCGCACGAACCCCAGAAGCCGACGCCGCTTGACCCATGTCCTCAAGAGACTTGAAAACAAGAACCGTAGAACTAAGCGAAATCGCAGAACCTAACATTAAACCCAACTTCCAATCGCCGCCAAATAACACAATAAAAAAAATAACAAAACCTATCACCCCAAACATCTGAATCACACCGCCAACCAAAAAATACTTCCACAACTTCACAAGCTCCGACGGAGAAAAATGAAGCCCTATCGCAAATAATAATAAATTAGCGCCAAGATGCGCCAAATGATCAAGAAGTATATGCTCCGCCTCAACCGCAACGCCCTTAGATAATACCTCGTCGTCAATATCGCCGCCCTTGATCGCAGACTCCAAAGAATGATCGTTATTGTCCGAATTGTCCGACTCCATCAATAACGTCGATGAAATCACCTCGTCATCAACCAACTTCTCCGAACCCGATGAAACCCCCAAATGCAATATATCCAAACCGCCATTGCCAATCAAAGCCCCAATAAGCAAATAACCTATCACCGCAGGTAAACGAAATCCACGACAAAATACGCCAGAAATAAATCCCGCCGCCAATATTATAAAAAGATCAAAAAGTAAATAACTAATTACCTGAGTCTGTAACATGGAATTTGTTAGTTGTTAAAAAAAAGAGAAAGGATTTTTTAAATTCGGAATTCGGAATTCGGAATTATTTTAAATTTGAAATTTTTGGTTTTTTTAATGACATAGTGTGACAAAGTCAATGTTATAATTTTGAAATCAAAATCTTTAATTCCGAATTCCGAATTCCGAATTCCGAATTAATTTAATTCCGTATTAAAATTTTATTTCCATCTTCGGTGTATCCACCAGTATTGTTCTGGATTTTTTTTAATTGCTTCTTCTAATTTTTTTGTGAACCATTGTGTAACGTCTTTTACGTTTTTTATGTTTTGCGGTAATTTTAGCGGGTCTAATATTGACGAGATATGAATATCGAATTTTAGCGGTTCAAAATTGCCTTCTTTGTTTATTCGTCTTAACGAATAACATACGACGATTGGGGCGTTATATTTTAGCGCCAGCAACCCGATAGCCTTGAACGTCGACGCCGGTTTGCCGAAAAAATCTACCATGTAACCTTTTTGTCCGGCGGCTTGATCGACTAACAACGCCATCAATCCGTTTTCGCTTAAAACTTTGATTATTTCGTCCGAGCCGCCGTTTTTGGGTATTAAGAATTGACCTGTTGATTCGCGGAATTTTTTGATATATGCGTTAAGATAACGATTGTCAAGAGGACGCGCAACCGTATGAGACGGATACGTCAATACGCCCAACGTAAAACCGCCTATCTCAAAATTACCAAAATGACCCGTTACAATTATTACAGGACGAACTTGATTCAATACGCTCATAAGCGGATTAACGCCAAAAAAACGTATATGACGACGCCAATTCAAATCGCGTATCTTACGACCTGCCAAAGAAACCTCAACGCCCATCAAAAATAAATGCTCCCACATCTTCAATATTATCGCCCGACGCTCCAATAACGTCGACGCCGGAAATGCTATCTGCAAATTAGACTCAAGCAAACGACGACGCACCGGAATCAAAAATGTAAATACCTTCGCCAACTCACAAGCAACGCCATGACCCGACTCCAAACTTATAGATTGGAGAAAACAAAAAATTACACGAACAAAAAGATAAACCAAATAATCAAAAATCTCTTTCATCAATCTCTTTCGGGCGTCTCTAAAAATTCATTTGTTCAGGTAGGCGGCGTTTCGCCCAGTGTTTAATTTTGGGCCGCATTACGGTTTACGTCGTCAATAAATTTTAATATTTTGTACGTCTAAAATAAACATATTGTAGGCTTTATGAATTATTGAAATTTATTGGTATCATAAACTCCATTGCGGCCCAAAAAATAAACGCAGTGGCGAAACACCGCCTACCTTTTTGCAAAAAAATGAATTTTTAGAGATGCCCTTTCATAAAAAATAATAAAAAAAGTAGGGAAGGGGGAAGGGGGGGGGAACTAATTCGGAATTAGGAATTGTTTTTAATTTAGCAATTTTTGAGGGACAAATGGGACAGGAGGGACAATTTTTTTGTAACAAGCAGGATCGCATTCGTCATACCTAAAAATTAAAGTCGAAAAGGATACCAAAATTACGCAAAAAAACAATATCCAAAGTTTAACGATTCACCAGATTATCGGCGGTTGAGATCAAAAGTTCGCTCATTAGCGGTTGAGTACAACCGCATGCAGGCGAGACGCCCGCGATCCTGTGGTGCAGGCGTCTCGCCTGCGAATCTGAAAGGAACATAGGCGAGATGCCTGCGATCCTGAAATGCAGGCGAGACCGCCGGATCGCGGGCGTCTCGCCTGCACTTTGCCG
>JAISLW010000521.1 GCA_031277105.1 Planctomycetaceae bacterium
ATTGAGATTGATTTTGACAAAGAGACTATTAACTACGGTAACAAAATACAATCTGATAGTAAAACTACGCAAAATTTTTCACAACCCGAAAATTTTGTCGTGCTTGAATGTGTTGACCGTTTACTTGAAAAGGGCTATCAGCCGCAAAATCTCATTTTTGAAAAAACTTATCCAGCCGGACATGGAACGTCCGGCAGACTTGATATTTGCGTTACTCGCAATGACGGCTCGGAGTATCTGTTGATTGAATGCAAAACTTACGGCAAGGAATTTGACGGCGCATTTGCTAAAATGAGAAAAGACGGCGGACAACTTTTTACCTATTTCAAATTCAGCAACAAACCCGACTTGATTATGCTTTATGCGTCTGAATTAAAAGATAAGGAAATTGTTTTTCGCAACGAAATAATAAAAATCGAAGACAACTACCGCACGGGAGACGTTAAAGATTTTTATGAAAAATGGAATAAACTGACCAAAGATAACGGCGTTTTCGACGAATGGGTAAAACCCTATAATTTTGAAAGCAAGGCGCTAACGCTTGAACAATTGAAACCGATTAAACAAGAAGACAGCAGTTTTATTTTTAATAGTTTTCTGGAAATATTGCGTCATAATGTCGTCTCGGATAAACCTAACGCATTCAATAAAATTTTTACGTTGTTCCTTTGTAAAGTCTATGACGAAAAAACTACAAAACCAAACGAAGAATTAAAATTCCAATGGCTAGAAGGAAAAGACGACAACATAAGTTTTCAAATACGATTGACCGATCTTTATAAAAACGGAATGCGCGAATTTCTTGAAAAAGAAGTAACTGATTTTTCAGAAGCCGATTTTGAAACCGAATACAAATCATTAGACAAAAAAATTAAACAATCGCTATTGCGTAAAATCAATAAACTTCGTTTAGAAAAAAATAACGATTTTGCTATAAAAGAAGTTTACGACGAGAAGACGTTCAATGAAAACGCTAAAATTGTAAAGGAGGTAGTCGAACTGTTACAAAATTTTCGCCTGCGTTACAACAAGCGTCAACAATATCTTTCTGATTTTTTTGAGTTGCTTTTGACAACCGGATTAAAACAAGAGTCAGGGCAATTTTTTACGCCCGTACCGATTGCGCAATTTATAATTAAAAGTTTACCGGTAGATACAATTGTGAATAAAAAATTAGACGAAGGCAAAACTAATAATTTGTTGCCGTATCTGATAGATTATGCGGCGGGAAGCGGTCATTTTTTAACCGAAAGTATGCACGAAATTCAACGCTTAATCGACTGTAAAAATCCTAACAATTATATTGAAAATACGGCAAAAAAAATAATTAGTTGGCGTTCTGATCATTTTGATTGGGCTACGCAATATATTTACGGTATAGAAAAAGATTATCGTTTGGTTAAAGTTGGAAAGGTTGGTTGCTATTTGCACGGCGACGGTTTGGCAAATGTTATCTTGAGCGACGGTCTGGCAAGTTTTGAAAATACAAAAGAATATAAAGATTTGTTAAAGCGTACTGACAAAAATTTCCCCAAAGAAAATAAACAATTTGACATGCTCGTATCTAATCCGCCTTATTCGATTTCTGCGTTCAAAAACGTCGCTCGCGAATATTACACGGAAAAAGATTTTGAACTTTACGAAAACCTTACAGACAACAGCGCCGAAATAGAATGTCTGTTTGTAGAACGCGCCAAGCAATTATTAAAAGACGGCGGCGTCGCGGGCGTGATATTGCCCGCTACAATACTGAGCAACGCCGGTATTTACTCTAAAACGCGAGCATTGCTCTTACAACATTTTGAAATCGTCTCAATAGTTGAATTAGGAATTAATACTTTTATAGCGACCAATATAAAAACAATAATCTTATTTTTACGCCGAAGAAACAACTACGACAGTATCAACTTAAAAAATTCCATAGAAGTTTTTTTAAACGACTTTCAAGACGTAACGCATAACGGCATAGAAAAACCCGTTACAAAATATGTTAATCATGTTTGGGAGAACGTTACTTTTAACGATTATATTTCTTTGATAAAAAAAGAACCAAATGAAACAATTAAAAAACATGAAATTTACAAAGAATATAAAAACAAAATTAAAGTAAAATCCGAAAAAGATTTCTGGAACGCATTGATTGAAACCGAAAAAGAAAAACTTTTATATTTCATTCTGGCATATCCGCAAAAAACAGTTTTAGTAAAAACAGGAGAAAAAAACGCTGAAAAACAATTTTTAGGCTACGAATTTTCAGAGAGAGAAAAACAAGAAGGAATCCATTCAACTATTGACGGAAAAGATATTGAGGAATGTACAAAGTTATTTGACGTTGAGCGTTTTGACAATCCCGATAAGGCAAGTACGTATATTTATAAAGCATTCGGCGGACAATTTGATTTGACTATATCTCCAGTTTTGGAAAAAAATATAGAATATGTTTCTTTGGTTGATTTGGTCGATTTTAAGGCTTCGATATTCAATTTAAAAATAGAAAAAACGCAAAAAGTAAATATAAATTATTCGGATATTTGGGAAACTAACAATGTTCAAAGTTTATTTAAAATTGCCGTCGTCGAAAAGGGAAAATCTATTACAAAATCTAAAACAACAGAAGGAGATATTCCTGTTGTCGCCGGCGGACAAACGCCCGCATACTATCATAATGAAGCAAATAGAGAAGGTAATATTATAACAATTAGCGCTTCTGGCGCTTATGCGGGTTTTGTAAATTATTTCAACGTTCCGATTTTTGCATCTGATTGTAATACGGTAAAATCGTTAAACGAATCTGTCTTCCCGACAAAATTGATATATTATTGTTTAAAATTTTTACAACCGACTATTTACAAATTACAACGCGGACAAGCACAGCCGCATGTTTATAAAGAAGATATTGAAAAAATAAAATTGCCAACTTTTAACGAAACAAAAGTAAAAAAAATCCTTGACGAAATCGAAGCCTTGCAAGAAAAAGCCAAAACAGTCGTAATACCAGATATAAACAAACAAATAGAATCTATTCTAAAAAATAGGTAACGTCCACGAAAATTTAATCGCCAGGTTTAAAACTGTTCGTACTTGAGTTTGTATTTATCGCCGCCTGGTTAGTTCTCGGACGGCAGGTTTTGACGCTTTTAAATCGCTGAATTTCAATTACGATATAATAACGGCGAAACGCCGTTACACGACGCAGCTGAACGCGGTCGTCCAGAGATGTTGACAATTTTGTTAGAAGCGGGCGCAGACGTAAACGCTAAAGATATTCACGGCATGACGCCGCTTGATATAGTTG
>JAISLW010000147.1 GCA_031277105.1 Planctomycetaceae bacterium
TAATGAGAGAGGTTTAACATCTGGGCGTCTCTAAAAATTCATTTCTGTCCCGCTAGGGACAACATGTTGGTAGAAAAACAAGGTCAGAAATATATTTGTCCCGCTAGGGACAACATGTAAATACAACCTTAACATTTATTGCGTCCTTAACGGGACGCTAAATATTTGTATCATCTTTTCTACCAACATGTTGTCCCTAACGGGACAGATCGGATAAATATTTATTGTTACAAAAAATACCGGATCGCAGGCGAATTTATATCTCAACCGCTAATGAGCGAGGTTTTGATCTCAAGCGCCTTTTGGTTTGCCTTGCGGCAAAGTGCAGGCGGGACGCCCGCGATCCGGCGGTCTCGCATGCTTTTCAAGATCGCAGGCATTTCGCCGGTGTTCCGTCAGATTCGCAGGCGAGACGCCTGCATCAACGGATCGCGGGCGTCCCGCCTGCATGCGGTTGTACTCAACCGCTAATGAGAGAGGTTTAACATCTGGGCGTCTCTAAAAATTCATTTCTGTCCCGCTAGGGACAACATGTTGGTAGAAAAACAAGGTCAGAAATATATTTGTCCCGCTAGGGACAACATGTCAATACAACCTTAACCTTTATTGCGTCCTTAACGGGACGCTAAAAATTTGTATCATCTTTTCTACCAACATGTTGTCCCTAAAGGGACAGATCGGATAAATATTTATTGTTACAAAAAATACCGGATCGCAGGCATTTCGCCTATGTTCCTTCAGATTCGCAGGCGAAAAGCCTGCGATCCGGCGGTCTCGCATGCTTTTCAAGATCGCAGACGAATTTATATCTCAACCGCCGATGAGCGAGGTTTTGATCTCAACAGCCTTTTTGTTTGCCTTGCGGCAAAGTGCAAGCGGGACGGATGCGTCCTATTTACGGTTTTATGTTATTTGGGCAATTGCAAACAAAAAGTCCGCAGCCTGGACAACCGGATCCGTATTTTTCTCGAACCGCTTCCGTTAAATCAATTCCTTTGATATTAGCAATTGTTGTCAACCAAGCAATTACGTCCGCAAATTCTCCGCGCAATTCGTCATCCGTTCCCGATCTTATCGCCGCCGCCAATTCGCCCACTTCTTCCATTAACCACAAAAACGTCGCCTCCGCCCCACGCTCTGAATCTTTTGCAAAATACATCCGGCGAATAAGTTGCTGGAAATCCGAAATAGTTATTTCTGACATAAATAGAAGTTAAGGGTGTAGTGGTTAGGTTATAGTTTTGTAATTTTTTTAAGGGACGGTGGAACAAGAGGAACAAGTGGGACAATTTTTGTAAAAAAACAAATTCTACTCACTATTGCCTAATTCCCTATTCCCTACTTTTCTATCTTTTGAATTGGTTTTTTGGTACGTTTTCGCTTACTAGGGGCGGGTTTGTTGTTGCGTCTGAATTTACTAGCGCAACAGCAAACCAACCCTTGCCAATTCTACAAAATCCAGTCGTCAATCCCTCAAAACGCTTGTCGTTTTTAAGAAATTTTGGCGTTAAAGAAAACGTTTTTTCTTCGGGAAAGATTTTTCCAAATACTGCTCTCAAAACAATTTGCGAACTTATTTTAGCTTTTTCCAAACTAATTACGCCCCGCCGCTTCAACATTAAACCGCCGCCTTCAACATAAACCGGCTCATACCTTATAAACACTCTAAAATCGCGATACGTTTGACGTTCCAGTTGCAACAAATCAATAGAAATCTCCAATTCGACGGCGCCATCGACAAAACGAATAATTACCGGATTATACTTGTCAAAACCAATCACCACATCGTCGTTTTCGCCCGCTTCCGCAATCGATTCGCTCTTAAACCGCTCGCCTAACATTGCCCTAAAATTGCCCACCGTATCAGTTTTGCCCGCAATATCAATCTTGCTAATAATCGCATTAAGCGCCGATTCATGCACCTTCAAATCCGCAAACGATCCCCGCAACGTCGCCGGCGCCGGCGTGTTGCCGCCCAAAATATCAACACTACGTATAGCCCAAGACGTTAAAAGCCAATGCTCCTCCGTAATCGAACCTTTACGCTCAATAAAAAGACCAAAATCATTGTTAGAAGTCGTCATAAATTCGCTAAATTTGTCATTAAAACCCAAAAATCCAGACTCCGCTTCACGGTCTAATTGGCGCTGAACTTGCCGCCGTATCTTCAACTCCGTTTCACGCCGCGCATCGCCGCGACGTAATTCATATTGATTATAAACTATCGCACGGACAAGATTTGAAATCAACGGCAATCCGTCAAATTCCGTGCGTATTCCCCGCAATTGCAAACGATTACTAGCAACCTTGACTTCAGCCGGCGAAAATTGAAAACCTTCCTCCGTGAACTCTATCTGCTTTTGCCCCGTACACTTCGCTTCGCCGCGATTAAATAAAGTTGTTGCAAAAGCATTCGCCCGACTCGTCGTCGCAATACTGCCCTCAACATCAACCGATAACAAAAGACGCTCCGCATCCGGTATAAAATTCACCCGCACGTCAAAATCCGTCTCCCGCTTGCCTACAACCCGCTGATTTTGAATATATTCCCGAAACGATTTTATTTCACGCTCCGGCGACGGAACTAAATGATTTACCAATACTTTAGAAAGATACAACTTGACATTAGAACCGCCGTAAACCTCATGCGCTATTAAACCAAATTCACGAGAAACATCAGAACGCGAAAACGCCATCCGCGTCGCCGACCGAAACAAATCCTGCATGTTACTCATGCCGCCACTAAACTCATAACGCTCAATATCACACAATAACTCAACCGGCAAAACTACATCTGATTGCCAACGCGCTAGTTCCAAACGCCAATCGCTAATCGCCGCAGAATTAAGATACAAAACCTGCTTTGGAGTTAAACGTGAATCCGTAAACCGATACAAAATAACATTTATCGTCGAACAAAACTCCGCTAACTTTTCCGCTAAAATTTTTCGCCGTTTAACGCTCGTATTATTTTTGCCGTCTTGAAGCAATTGCTTGTACTCTTTAACGCTTTCGACCAATTTATTTGTCTCAAAATAACTGTTCCATAACTCGCCTATTTTTTCGCCTTTAGAGGTTGTCAATTTGTTATTAGTTAAAAATTTCTCCGCCGCTAAAGTCAATTCTATTAACTTGTCCAAATCTGATTCGCTCTTATCAAAATTAGCCGAAAGCGGAAACTTTTCACTAGACGTTTCAATTGCCAACGCAAGCTTCCAAAAAATATAACGCCGCTCAAGACCATATTGCAATTCCTCAACCGCAATAACATCAGGAATATACAACTCGCCTAAATTATCGGATTGAGCGCCGTTAGATTGATTGGTATTAGATTGATTGGTTGCGTTTGAATTTGTTGCGGGGACGGCTTTTTTGTCAGAAGTAAAAGAAGTAAAAACAGGCAACGATTTGCGTAAAGCGTCCAATTCAAAAAGCGATTCGCCAATTATTTCAAGACGTTTTTCAACTATCTCAAAATTGCCAACTTCCCAACTTAAAATCATTTCGTCTATTAGTTGCGTCATTTTTTCGGATAATTCGGAAAGCGGCTTTATTGCTTCTTGTTTGCTCGCCGAAAGTTGTGATAATTGACGAATTATCGAAACGGGGTAAATTTTACTTTTCGACGGATCAAATTTTGACGTAGTATTTTTGCCGGAAGTTCTTGAAGTTTCAGATGCTACGGAATAATACATATTTCCCGTAATATCTAGTTGAAACAGAAATAGCAAAATAAATAAAATTTGAACTAAAAACAAAAACTGCATTTTTTTAATTATAACTTCCATCGTATTTTTAAGATAATTTTCAAAATTTAATACGTTTACCGCCATATTTATTCCCCAAATTGATTAACTTACTTTTATTGTATATTTTACCAAGTTGCTTTATTTATCTTAATTCGCCTATTACACTGAAAGCGCCATATTTAAACAAACATGACGATACTATACTCTATCAATTTTCGGTTTTTACGAAAATAAAAATTTAAAAATTGTAAGCCAGCCGGAAAAATCGGAATCTTTAAACTGTTTATAATTAAAATATCAGTTTAATATCGCCGCCTCCACGCCAAACAATCCGCAAAATTCTAATTTAATCCACATAAAATAATATCAAACAACATATTACACAAAAATTTTAATTTACGCAATTTACACAATTTACACAATCTCATTGAATCGCTCTTTTAAGACGATCCACAGATGGGTATCTCTAAAAACGAATTTTTAGAGATACCCAAGAGTATTTTTTTGTGGAAACCGGTATTGATTTGAATTGAAAAAATTTGCATAATTCGCAAAATATCTCAATCGGATGGCGGAGATTTTAAACTTTTGTACTTGAATTTTTGTTTACCGCCGCCTGCCGCTTGCCAACTATCGGGCGGCAGACTTTGACGCTTTTAAACTATTCGTACTTGAGTTTGCGTTTACCTTCGCCTGCCTAGCTTTCGGACGGCAGGCTTTGACGCTTTTAAATCGCTGAATTTCAAGTACGAGCAGTATAAATTGATTGACGAATTTCAAATACGAATACGTATAAATAAACATAATAACCAAATTGGTATAACAAATATGACAATACTTGACCGTTATATTTTGCGGCATTTTTTTTTCAATATAATTTTATGGTTTGTAAGTATAGTCGGAATATTTATTGTGTTCGATCTTTTTACTAACCTTGATTCGCTTATTCGCGCCGGAACCGAGGCTAACAATATTCCGCTTATTATTGGCAAATATTACTTGTTCAAATCTATCCCTATAATAATGATGATTAGTTCGGTACTAGGCTTACTTTCAGCAATGATAACAATCGCATCAATGAAACGACACAACGAACTAATCCCAATACAAGCCGCCGGAGTCTCAACAATACGAATTATATTGCCTCTAATTCTTGCCGTTGTTTTTGTAGCGTTGTCCGCCGCAATATTCCGCGAAATGATTTTGCCAAAATTCCTCGACGAACTCGTCATGGACTCAACCTCAATTAAAAAAAATAACGGAACGCTAGTAAACGCAATAATCGATAACGAAACCGGCATAACTATTCACGGCGATAAAACATTCCGAAACGAATCCAGAATCAGCGCCCCAAACTTTATCCTGCGAAATCCTATCGTTAAACAAATCACATACCTGAAGGCTAAAGACGCAATCTACCATCCGGCAAACCAAAAACATAAAGCCGGATTCATGTTGATCGATATACAAGATATGCCAGACGCAATAAAAGAAGAATCCTTGTCAATAAATAACCAAAAAATCGTAATATCACACAAAGACGAACCTGATTGGATAGATGAAAATTGCTGTTTTGTCGTTACAAATGTACCGTTTGATTACCTCGCCTCAAACGACGCATGGCGACAATACGCCTCAACCGCCGAAATGTTCCACGCCGCAAGAAACAAAAGCCTAGACGTCGGAAACAGAATCACCGGCGTTATCCACGCAAGATTACTACAACCTTTTTTAGACGTAATGTTATTATTTTTAGGATTGCCGGTCGTCTTGCTAAATAGCGATAGAAATATTTTCAAAACGCTAGGATTAAGCAGCCTGATCGTAATTTCATTTATCGCAATTCGCGAAGTATGCCAACACTTCGGGGCAAGCATGGATATGCCCGTACTAGGCGCATGGCTGCCGCTACTAATCTTCGGCCCAATCGCAATAAATCAATTCATAAAAATATACGAAAATTAAAAAATTGCGGAATGCAGAATGCGGAATTAAAAAAAATACCGTGAACAGTTACAAAAAAATTGTGAACAGTTTAAAACAATCCACAAATTACACAAATTAGCGCAGATTAAATTCCAAATTAAAATAATTCCCAATTCCGAATTTCTAATTAAAAACCCCCTACCCTTGACGTTTGACGAAATGCAATGTATCATTGTTTTCGTTTTAATTAATTTTAGCCAGAAATAGTCCGCAATTTAATTTTGTTTTAAAATTGCATGCGATTATTATCGAAATATATTTATTATAAACATTTTAAACTGTTCGCACTTGAGTTTTCGTTTACCTTCGCCTGCCTAGATTTCGGACGGCAGGCTTCGACGCTTTTAAACTGTTCACACTTGAATTTGCGTTTTACCTTCGCCTGACTTGCCTTCGGGCGGCAGGCTTTGACGCTTTTAAATCGCTGATTTTCAAGTACGATCAGTATAAATCGCTGAATTTCAAGTACGATCTGTATAGATGTTGAAATTTTGATTACGAAATTATTTGTGTTTTTTTTGTTTATACCAAACGCATTTTAGAATTTATCGAACTTCGCAACATTGATATTAAAACAATGATGATTTCAACGGTTCGGACTTAAAATTTCGTTACCATCCGCATGTTTTTTACGTGAAATTTTTACGTGAAAGCGGATATTGGTTTTTTGAATTGCGAAAATTTTAAGAACGAGCCGCATAAGTTTGATAAAATTTTGAGGTGAGTTTGGTATATTAGTTATGTGCAACCGCTCGCGGAAATTTGTTTATTAAATTACGTTTTGGCAATTTTTGAGGAACAAGTGGGACAATTTTTTTATAACAAAAAACTTTTTCTCTAAATCATCTAATTTTTAAAAACTACACCCTATACCCTAAAACTTGTCGCTTAAATTTTCGTGAACGGTTACAAAATATATGTTACGTTAACAGTTTCAGAATTGCCGTAGTGAGTACGGTATTCTGACAAGACGGCGCCGGAGTAAATGTATGAATCCCAGTGAAGTATTACGAATCGTCGATGCAATACATCGAGATAAACGTATCAACAAAGAAACAGTATTTGTTGGAATCGAGGCGGCAATAGCCACAGCGGTACGGCGCCAGTACGGAGAAGAAGCGGTAGTTAAAATTCAAGTTGACCGTGAAACAGGCGAAATAACAGGCAGCTGCAACGACGAACCCATCGCAACAAGCGAACTCGCCGAAAGAATAGGCGCACAAAACGCCAAACAAGTCATGATCCAAAAAATACGCGAAGCCGAACGCGACGCTATTTTTGACGAAAATACATCGCAAATCGATCAACTTGTATCCGGCGCTGTTGACAAAATCGAAGGCAGCAACGTAATTATCTCTATGCCAGGCGTAATCGCAGTTCTGCCTAAAGCCGAACGCATTCCAGGCGAATCTTTTCGGATAGGCGACCGGATTCGCGCAATTGTTACAGACGTTGTTAAAAAAGGAAACCGCGTAAACGTCCTATTAAGCAGAATTAGACCAAGCTTCGTACAAAAATTATTCGAACAAGAAATCCCTGAAATTCAAGACGCAATAATCGAAATCAAAGGCGTTTCACGCGAACCTGGATTCCGCACAAAAATAGCGGTTTATAGTAGCGATCAAAGAGTTGATTGCGTCGGCGCATGCATCGGAATGCGAGGAAACAGGATAAAAAATATAATGGACGAGTTGAACAACGAGCGGATAGACGTTGTGCCTTGGAATACGGACTTGCAACTATTTATCCAAGACGCGCTCAAACCGGCTGACATCGAAGAAGTGATCCTTTGTTCAATGCTCGGACGGGCAATAGTACTTGTTAAGCAGGACAACCGCTCACTGGCAATAGGACGACGCGGTCAAAACGTGCGTCTAGCAAGCAGGCTTGTAGGATGGGATATTGAGATAATGACGCGGGAAGACCTTGAAGAACTCTTGGAAAAAGCGGTTGAGGGTTATATGTTGATTGAAGGTATTACTACGGAGATTGCGGACAGATTGGTCGGAGAAGGGTTTTTGTCTTTTGACGACTTGTCGATAATCGAGCCGGACGACTTAGTGCAAATTGGAGAAATCTCTATGGAACAAGCCGTCTCAATCATACAACAAGCAGAAGAATACGCACAAAAAGAAGAAAACTTCAAATTACAACCAAAAACAGAAAACGAAGACGATAACGAAAATATAATCGAAGATAAAAACGAATAAGCAAAAAAACAATTTGCAAAAAAACAAACATAAAAACACATAACCGTTCACGAAAATTTAAGCGCAAGCGCTAGATTTTAGAGGTCAGGGAATAGGAGATAGGGAGTAGTTTTTTAGAAAACTAGACGACAATTTTTTGTTATAAAAAAGTTGTCCCACTTGCCCCCAAAAATTGCCAAAACGTAATTTAATAAACAAATTTTCGTGAACGGTTACAAAACACAATACCGCAAATCGCCGCAGAATACCGTAGAATACCGCCGTCAAAATCGTAACGTTACGCACAATACCAGTATATTTTGTAAATTTAACCTTTTAACCACTAACGCGTGAATTTTAGTAAATCTGTTTAACGCAGTCAGAATTAAACAACAAATTCAAACGCTTATTGGTTAAAGTACAAAAAAGAGAGAGACGAAACTTGTCAATTCGAATTTACGCTCTGGCACAACAACTTAAAGTTGAAACGAAAACCCTCGTCAATGCAATGAAAGAAATGGGCATTGATAAAGGTTCGTCGCTGGCTAGTTTGACTGAAGACGAAGTCAAAATAGTTAGAGCAAACTTTCAAAAAACAGCGGCAAAATCTAATCTACACGGCGCCAGCGGTACCAAAGAATGGCAGCCGCCACGATCAACTACGCCAACAGAATCCGGCGCAAAAAAAATCCCCGTCATTAAACCCGCAACACAAGGAACACAAAAAAAAGACGAACAACCTAAAGAACAACACAAAGAACAAACACAAAAAGATACGCATTCCACGCCGCCGGAACAGAAAGATAACGCCAAAGATAACATTAAAGATAAAGATAAGGACAAGGATAAAATTAAAGACAAAGATAAAACTCAAATTGAAACTCCCGCATCAACCGGCGCCGCTAAACAAGCCGCCGATACGCCTAAAACTACAACCGTAACCGCAACGACAACTATTGCCGCCGATACGCCAACGCCTGATAAACAAGACAAAAAAACTGATAAAACTCCCGATAAAACTCCCGAAAAAATATCTGATAAAACATCCGATAAAATGCCAGATAAAACATCCGATAGACGCGACAAACATAATAAACACGACAGACGCGATAGGCATGACAGACGCAATAAAAATGTTGAGAAACCGGACGATGTTTCTTCTAAAACTAATACGGATGACAAATCTTCTCATTCCGGCGGCGAAAAAAATATCGCTATAACGAAAAAAGATTCAAGTTCAATTGACTCCGCAACACCGCCCAAAACGCCGCCCCCGCAACACGCCCAAGATAAACGCGATTCCAAAATTGAACCAAAAGAACCATCGCAAAAAATTACGCCGCCGCAAAAACAATCAACCGATCAAAAAACAACAACGCCTTCAACAACATCAACAACAACCGCCCCATCATCAACGTCTGCAACTTCGTCAACTCCGGCAAGCACAACTAACGTTTCAAGTACGCCTAAACCGCAAGGTTCGCAAGTCGGTAAAATTGTCGAAAGCAAAGAGGCGCCGAAGTTACCGCCCGCTATCGGTCATATTGATATTTCGACAATACAAGGCACAAGCAGATCAAATCAACATCGCGGCGGCTCAAGATTTGGACGCGACAGAAATAAATCAAATTCGCCCCTTAATCATTACATGAAAAAAAGCGGCGGCGACAGAGGAGGAAACGATAGAAGCGACAGAAATAATGGCGACAGAAACGACAGAGGAGATAGAGGCGATAGAGGAGACAGAAACGATAGAGGAGACAGAGGCGATAGAGGCGATAGAAACAAACAACAACAGCAACAAGGCGGCGGAAACGGCTCGCAAAAATCACAGAACCAACAACAGCAACAAAAACAAAATCAACACCAACAACAAAAACAGCAACAGCAACAACGCCCAAAACAACCGCAAAACATAAATCAAAAATCCAATACCCAATTTACGCAACCCATAAAAAAATCATTGGCGGGTAAATTTGATTCCGGCGCCGAAGTTTTGACGCGCGATAGTAATTATTGGTTACAGCGTAATTCTGCCGACGGTAAAATTCTTGACCTTGACAATAATAAGCGTAAAAAGATTGACGACGGCGCTGAAAACAAAAAAGACGCTAAAACGCCGCAAGAAAATAAACTTGACCCCGCAAAACAACAAACAAACCAAAACAATAAGAAACCGCAAAATATTTTTCTTGCTCCGATTCCAACAGTCAGAACCAAAAGACAACCCAAAGAACCAGAGGCGCAAAAACCGGATAAAAGATTACCGGCTGAAGTTATTCGCAATGTTTTAACGAGCGGTTCGGGATCGTCGGTAGATGAGTTTATTCGCAAACACAAAGATAAACAACGCGAAAAAGATCAGGCGCGTCGTGCAAGAGATTTAGCCAAACGCGGCGGTCGCGGCGGAGGCGGCGGTAGCGGCGGCGGTGAAAGAAGCGGAGAACGCAGCGGCGGTAGCGGTAGCGGTGAAAGAAGCGGAGATCGCGGCGGCTTGCGAAGTGATCGGGATCGTGATCGTGATCGGGATCGCGGCGGTTTGCGGGGTAATCGTGATCGTGATCGGGATCGTGATCGTGGCGACCGTAATCGTGTTGGCGGCGGCGTAAGCGGCGACCGTGTTGCGGGTCAAGTTCAAACGGATCGTGTTAATAAGGACGCTGGCGCGCGGGGATTGGACAAAACGGATCGCGGCGGTAGCGGTAGCGGCGGAGGCGGCAGATCAAGACCGGATCGCGAGCGAGACCGTCATGGTCGCGGCGGCGGACGCGGGGGCAGCGGCGGAGGCGGCGTTTCGGATGGATCGCAATTGCGGACGGGTATGCCTTTTGGCGATTTTGGCGGCAGCGGTCGTACTATTCGGGATTCAAGTCGAATTGCAGAAGAGAAGCGCCGAATTCGTGCAAAGAAACGCGCAAGGCATAACAGCGATTTCGACGACGACGGCTCGATGAATATTCCGCGTCAACTTAAACGCGTGAAGTCGCGCGACGGCAAGGCTGTTAGCACGGCGGCGCCGCGTAAGGGTAATTTGATTATTCATCTTCCTTGCACGGTCAAGCAATTTTCGGAACAGACGGGTACGACGTTGTCGGTAGTGATTAAAAAGGCGCTTGAACTTGGGATACGGATTCAGTTAAATTCGCAGATGGATGTTGAGACGGTGGAGTTGTTGGCGGAGGCGCTTGATATACAAATAACTATTAAGGAAAACGTATCGCTTGAAGACCGTCTTGTTACAACGTTATTTGAGCAAGCGGACGAGCCGGAGTCGCTTAAGCCGCGTCCGCCGGTTGTTACGGTGCTTGGTCATGTTGATCACGGCAAGACGACGATGTTGGACAATATTCTAAAATTGAACGTCGTATCTGGTGAAAAAGGCGGCATTACGCAACATATTCGCGCCTATCGCGTCAAGATGGAGAACGGCGAAGACATAACTTTTGTTGACACGCCAGGTCATGAGGCGTTTACGGAGATGCGGGCGCGGGGCGCCGGTTGTACGGATATAGCGATATTGGTTGTTGCCGCCGACGACGGCGTTATGCCGCAAACGGAGGAAGCGATTTCACACGCTAAAGCTGCGGGAGTTCCGATTATTGTTGCGATAAATAAGATGGATTTACCTGGCGTTAATCCGGATCGCGTTTTGCAAGAGTTGGCGGCGAATGATTTATTGCCGGAAGAATGGGGCGGCGACGTTCCGGTGGTTCGTTGTAGCGCTTTGACGGGAGCGGGTTTGGACAAGTTGCTTGAAACGATACAGTTGATGGCGGAGATTCACGAGCTTAAAGCGAATCCTGATCGGGCGGCGATAGGCGTAGCGTTGGAGGCGGAGTTGCAATCGGGTCAAGGCGCGGTGTGCAAAGTTATAGTTCAAAAGGGAACGTTGCGGACGGGCGATATTGTTCTTTGCGGTACGGCATACGGGCGCGTTAAGGCGATGTATGATACGTTGGATGTGAAGCGTCAAGTTGAAGAAGCGACGCCAAGTACGCCGGTTAATTTGGTAGGACTGGATATTGCGCCGGGAGCGGGCAGTCGTTTTTGCGTGCTTGATGATATTTCGGATGCGCGCGTAATTGCGGAACAGCGCCAAGTTGAATTACGTAAAAATGAATTGGCTGAAGTGCAACATGTTACGTTAGAAACCTTATTCCAGCGTATTAAAGATTCGCAGACTATTCAGACTTTGAACGTAATAATTAGGGCTGATGTACGCGGGTCAATTGAGGCGATTCGCAAAGAACTAGCAAAATTATCGCATCCTGAAGTTAAGATAAAAATATTGCAAGCGACTGTAGGCGGTATTTCGGAGGCGGATGTTCATTTAGCGGATGCGTCGGATGCGATTATTGTAGGATTTAATGTTGTGCCGGACGAAAACGCAAGAGTAATGGCGGAACGGAAAAAAATACAGGTAAGACGTTATGATATTATTTACAATTTAACGGACGATATTAAGAAAGCGCTAGAAGGAATGTTGAAACCGCTAGAACATGTAAAAGAACTAGGACGCGCAGTCGTACAACAAGTTTTTACGATAAGCCGTATCGGTACGATTGCAGGTTGTAGAGTTATGTCCGGCAATATTGAACGCGATTGCAAAATAAGAATTATTAGAGAAAGCAGAATTATAGGCGAATATCCGCTCGACTCATTAAAACGTGAAAAAGACGACGTAAAAGAAGTAAGAGAAGGTTACGAATGCGGTATGAAATTAAAAGGATTCAACGACCTAAAAGACGGCGATATACTAGAAGCATACAAAATAGAATCCGTAGCAAGAACATTTTAAAATGCCCGCAATTGAAATTACATTTAACGGGTATTGGGCGTTCTAAAAATCATTTTTTTGCAAAAAAGTTAGGCGGCGTTTCGGCACAGTGTTTAATTTTTTTAGCCGCTACCTGAACAAATGAGTTTTTAGAAACTCCTTAAATTACGTTTTTGCTATTTTTTAGGGACAAGCGGGACATGAGGGACAAGTGAGACAAATTTTTTATAACAAAAAATTGTTATCTAGTTTTTTAAAAAACTACTCCCTATCCCCTGCATCCTAACCTAAAATCTATCGCTTAAATTTCCGTGAACGGTTACAAATTATTTAACGCGGGCGTTTTTTTGTTTAACGCCGCAAAAATTCAAGTGTGATTTTTAAACTATTGTACTTTAATTTGCGATTTACCTTCGCCTGCCTAGATTTCGGACGGCAGGCTTTGACGATTTTAAATTGCTGAATTTCAAGTACTAGCTGTATATAAAAAAAGAGAGGTTAAAAATGCGTATTGAACGCGATACAATGGGCGAAGTCGCCATTCCACGTAACGCTTACTTCGGCTCGCAAACGCAACGCGCCGTAGATAATTTTCCTATATCTGGCAAAAGAATTGCCGCCGACTTAATTCACGCATTGGGTTTAGTCAAAAAAGTTGCGGCTAAAGTTAATTTTCAACTTGGTAATTTTACAAGTTGCGCCGCTCCGTTAAGCGAAAAAGAAGTCGATGCGATAATTGCCGCCGCCGGAGAAGTCGCCGACGGTAAATTTGACGCCGAATTTCCTATCGACGTTTACCAAACCGGCAGCGGAACTTCCAGCAACATGAACGCTAACGAAGTTATCGCAAACCGCGCCATCGAAATACTCGGCGGAGATAGATTTGATCCCAAAAAACAAATTCACCCAAACGATCACGTCAATCTAGGTCAAAGCACAAACGATATTTTCCCGACCGCAATTCACGTCGCTACGGCAATCTTGATCAAAAATACGTTGATACCGGCATTGACGACTTGCCATAAAATATTATTGCAAAAATCGCAATCTTGGAACGATATACTCAAAATCGGTCGAACTCACCTAGCAGACGCAGTGCCAATGACGCTAGGACAAGAATTCAGCGGCTTCGCACGTCAAATTGAACTCGCAATAGAACGCGCACAACTCGCAATAGAACAAGTTTTAGAATTGCCCGCCGGAGGAACCGCTGTCGGAACTGGATTAAATACGCATCCGGACTTCGGAAAATTAGTCGCAAAAATATTAGCGGAATTGACAAATATTCCATTCGTCGAAGCCAAAAATCATTTTGAAGCAAACGCACAACGCGACGGACTCGTTACCGCGCACGCATTGATTAAATCAATTTCAGTTACGCTAATGAACGTCGCAAACAATATCCGCTTCCTTTCAAGCGGACCGCGTTGCGGATATTACGAAATCGTATTGCCCGATCTACAACCCGGAAGCTCTATCATGCCAGGTAAAGTAAATCCTGTTCTGTGCGAAAGCCTAATGCAAGTCGCCGCACGCGTCGCCGGAAACGACCAAACAATTACCAACGCCGCAAGTACAGGAGGACAATTTCAACTAAATATAATGATGCCCGTACTCGCCGACACAACAATAGAATCAATAAATATACTCGCAGCAGCAACAAATATATTCGCAAAAAAAGCCCTAGAAGGCTTAGAAGCAAACAAATCTATATGCAACAACGCAATTGAAAGAAGCCTAGCAATGGCAACCGGATTAAACCCATACATCGGCTACGAAAAAGCCGCCGCAATCGCAAAAGAAGCTTTCAAATCAGGTAAAACTGTAAGAGAAATTTGTAACGAAAAAAATATACTAAAACCAGACGACCTAAAAAAAGCCCTAGACCCAATAAAAATGACAAACACAGAACGAAACTAATTTTTAAGGGATATTAGGGAATAGTTTTTTTTGTAACCGTTCACGATATTTTTTTATTATTTAATGTTTTCGTTGAATTATCTTTGTCCCGATAGGGACGGTACTTTCATAACCGCAGGTCTGCGACCTGCGGTAAAAGTCCGCCCATACTTGCTGCCCTGAAAGGGCAGGACTTTATTGAGATTATTTAACGCGAAATGTCTGCCACTATCGGGACGAAGACAAGTCATTAACCAAAAGTAAATAATAAACAAAATATACCACCCACTGAATAGTCACAAATAAATTCAAAAGGGCATCTAAAAATTCATTTGTCCAAGTAGGCGGCTAAAAAAATCAAACACAGCGCCGAAACGCCGCAATAGAGTTTACGATGCTAATAAATTTTGTTACTTCACGATGTTTAAAATATATCTATTTTATACGTTGTAAAGTAATAAAATTTATTGACGCTATCACGCGTACTGCGGCGTTTCGGTACAGCGTTTAACTTTTTTAGCCGCCTACCTAGACAAATGAATTTTAGAGACGCCCAATTGTTTTGATCAAAAAATTCTCTACTCAATAGTTATGCGTATTTTTTAAAACCGCAATTTACAGTGCGAAAAGTATAAATTAAATTGCTGAATTTCAATCATGAACGGCAACGATATAACTTTCAACCCAATCGGGATAATCAATACTATCACAAGGGTAACACCCGCCAAAACGTAATGGAATCATTGCAGGAATCGCTTAAACGTTACAATATTTCTTTGACCAAAGATCAAATAAAACAACTCGACTCATATTGCCAACTTCTTTGGGATTGGAATAGCCGTCTTAATCTTACGCGTCATATTACATACGAGCGATTTGTTGCGCGTGATTTGGTTGACGCAATGGCGATTGCGGAATTTTTGCGTAATAAGGAACGCATTCTTGACGTCGGTTCAGGCGGCGGTATGCCCGGTATAATTTTGAAGATTTTACGCCCCGATCTTCATGTTGAACTTTGCGATTCTACCGGTAAAAAAACTTTGGCATTAAGCGAAATTGTAAACGAACTATATCTCGATATTCCCGTACATCACGCCAAAGCCGAAACGCTACTCGCCGCCTCCGCAGCGCCAAAAAATAAAAAATTCACAAAACAAACAAAATATCAAAAAACAACACAAGAACCAAAAAACGAAAACACACGCTTCACAACATTAACAATCAGAGCCGTCGCAAAATTAACGCAACTATTAAGAATGTTCAGTCCGTATTGGACGCTGTTTGATAGATTGATTTTGGTAAAAGGTCCAAATTGGATAAGCGAAAGAGGCGAAGCGCGACACTATAACCTAATGAATAAACTTGCACTACGCGTCCTCAAAAATTACCCAACCAATATCGAACAAACACAAACAGAACTAACGCAAATCACAACGCAAACAGAAACGCAAACAAAAAATCAAACCGAAAATCAAACAAAAAACGAACACGGAAATAGCGTCGTTCTACAAATATGCCGCAAAGATGATTTTGAACAACTAGATAAAATTATCGATAATCACATAAAATCACTCATAGAATCACGCCGCCCACAAAATACAAAAAATAACTTTAAAAAAATTAACAGATCACGAAAATTTTAAACTGGTCGTACTTGAATTTGAGTTTATACTATTCGCACTTTACAATATTTTTTTTAATTTGATTTTTTGTAACGATAATTGTAAATATTTTTTCGCCTATTTAATAGGACGAAATTTAAAGTAATTATTTGATCAAAAAAATACGCTGATGAATAGTTATGAGCATTTTTTTAAAGCGCAATTTAACGTGCAAACAGTATAAATGGGTATCTCTAAAAATTCATTTTTTTGTAAAAAGGTAGGCGATGTTTCGCCGAAACATCGCAATAGAGTTTATGATACCAATAAATTGTAATAATTCATAAAGTCTAAAATATGTTTAT
>JAISLW010000546.1 GCA_031277105.1 Planctomycetaceae bacterium
AACCTCATTTTAACCTAATTTTTCTTTACAAAACAACCTCAGTAGAAAGAAAATGAATCCTCCACACAACAACCTCATTACCTCATTAAAAGATAGGCAATGAGGTTTGGTTTGTGGGGGCTTTGTTATTACTGATGTTGTTAAGTTAAGAAAAATTAGGTGAAAATGATGTTAGGTTATAAAATTAAAAACGCATTTTAAAATGTGAATAGTATAAGCAAAAAAATACGTTGTATAGTTACAAACAAATTCAAAAATATAAAAAAACCGTGAACGGTTACAAAATCTTTTTAATCTGTTTAATCTGTGGATCTATTTTTTTTGTCCACAGATTACACAGATTATTTTAAAACGCTGATTAAAAGATTATTAAAAAGGAGAATCAAAATATGAAACTTTTACTTAAACTAATTATACGCGAGGCGTGGTATCATCGCGCGCGGATTTCATTTGCCGTTGTTGCGACGATGGCGATGTGTTGCATGGTTGTTTGGCTGATTGGCAGTATTGATTTGATGCTGTTGCGATTTGACGACGACAATGAAAATTATCTTGGTAATTTTCAAGTTGCAATTTTACCTGAACATGCGCCGCCAATATTTCCGCCGTTGCCGTCGTCGTCGCCGTCTTCGTTGCCGTCGTCGTTTTCGGCTTCAGGCGAGTCTGTATTTTCGGCGGCGTTGTTAAAAGAATTGCGTTCAAACGAGCATGTCAAATATATTTCTCCGGCGCGTCAAATTCGCAACGTGATGGCAAAAATGCTTGACGACAACGACGACCAAGCGGCGTTGCGCCGTCAACGCGCCGGAACCGGCACGCCGATGCAAAGCCCGCCCGTAATCGGGATCGACGTAAACATGTCTCCGTTTGAATTGCAAGACGGGCGTTGGTTTGTCGATGATTCGCATAGCGTTGAAGCGGCGTTTGAAGGCGTAATCGGCAGCGGCGCGGCGGGCAGTTTGCGCGCATTTGGCGAAGAGTCCGAACCGGTCAAGGTTGGCGATACGGTTATTTGCCGCGTCGATACGCATGATTTTAAAATTAAGATAGTCGGTTTATTTGAGCAGAAATTATCCGGCGGTCGATTTGGCGGCGGCAATACTCCGGTTACCGGCGCTCTTTACGTGTCGCCCAAAACTGCCGCAAAAATTAGCCCCTTGCCCAAAAACGAAACAAATAAAATTGACTTCGTTTACATTCGCCTGAATGATAAAGTCAACGTAAAACAATTTGCCGAAACTTACAAAACTAAACTCGCCGAAGACGGAATAGCGATGCGTTTTATTGATATTGAGGAGGTTCAACGGCAGCTTAAAACTAATCGCGGATTTAGCGGCGGCGGTTTAATGGGCGACGCCGGTTCGACTAATTCTGTAATAATTTTTTCGACGCTGGTTTCAATTCTGATTGTATTCACGGCGTTGAGTATGGGCGTTAGCGAGCGGTCGCGCGTGTTTGCGATGTTGCGTTCGGTCGGTATGCAACGTTGGAAAATATCGATACTTGTTTTTGGCGAAAGCGTCGTGCTTTGTTTTCTTGGTTGGCTTGGCGGCATGTTAGCGGGTTGGATAATTTTACAATTCACGGTGTGGTTGCAACCGGACGCATTCGGCGGCGGCAAAACAATTCACCTCAGCGCTACCGCAATAATTGTCGCTGGAATTGCGGCGCTTACCGGCTCGTTACTCGCGGCGATTTATCCCGCTTGGCGTAGTTCGCGTATCGATCCGCTTGACGGCATGAATCGCGGCTACACCGCCACAATAGAAACAAAATGGTTCGCCTTAACCGCAATCGCAGGCGCTTTATTACTGCTGATATGTCCGATTTTTACAACAGTCGATAGCATCGCAAAAGGCACGGAATTACGCGTGTTTTTATACACTTTTATCGGCTTGCCTACGCAAATTTTAGGCTGCGCTTTAATTACTCCGGCAATAATTTTACTTGTGGAAAAAATATTTACGCCGCTAGTTGCAAAAATCATGTTCGTCCGAAAAGAACTATTGACAAAACAACTGTCAATCAATATCTGGCGCACACTCGGCACAACAATCGCAATCAGCATCGGATTAGGCGTTTATTCATTCCTCGAAATATCCGGCTACTCAATGCTCGTGCCTTTTACGCATTCTAAAACGTTGCCGAACACGCTCGTAACAACTAACCCGACGGCGCTGCCGCTCGCCGAAATCGAAACCGTCCGAAATATGCACGGCATAAACCCAAAACGATTCCTACCCGTCGCCCTCGAACAATCTTTTTTCTCACAACGACAAGCAACGGAATTTATGAAAAACGGATTAAACCCGCAACAAACAAACGCCATCGTTTTCGGAATCGATATAAAAAAAGCATTCCACAAACAACCAGACGGAACCAGACCGCTAATCGAAGTAGAATTTCAAGACGGAACTCTACAATCGGCTCTGGAAAAATTAGAAACCGGCGGACGATACTGCTTAATACCAGACTCGTTTGCATTCCGAGCAGGATTAAAAGTAGGCGATAAAATCGAACTCGTCGTCCCGCGAGATTTCAATAACCCTAACTTAACAAACAACAATATCCCAAACAAAATTATCAATCCAAAAAATCAATCCGACAAAAATCAAAACTTAACCTCGCAAAATTCAACAACGCAACTTGACAAAACAACATCAACTCCACCGCAACGCCCAGAAAATTTAGACAATCTCAACAGACCGCCAAACAATCGTCAAGGTCGCGGCGGTCGCGGTTTCGGCGGCGGCGGTTTCGGCGGCGGCGGTTTTGGCGGCGAGGAAATTGTGGAGTATGAAGTTTGCGGCGTTGTAACGATTCCAGGTTGGCTTTGGATGACAAAATTAAGCGGAGTTCGCAAACGAGGCGGAAGAACAGGCGCAATGCTATTATCGCCGTATGAAATTGTAAAGAAGGATTTCAAATTAAATCACGCAGGTTTCTTTTGGTTCGACCGAATTTTAGATGCGTCCGGCAAACCAGTCGTATCGGACAAAGAACTTGAATATTCGTTACAAAAATTAGCCGACAAATACCCCGTCCGCATAACAACGCCAATCGCCCAAACGCCGCACACAATTTCACCCGAAAATTTATCAAACAAATTGCCCGCAAATTCGCCAAAACCAAACAACAACAAAAATGCAAACAACAAAAATGCAAACAACAAAAACGTCGCAATTGACGGAGGTGAGATGTTGGGCAACGAAGTTATTCGGCATTCGATGGTGAAAGTTAATTCGCGCGAGTATTTGACTGACCGTGTTAATAGTAGAGCTGATAGCGTTATTCAAGCGGCGGCGAAGATGCCGTTGATTATTCTTGCGATTTCGTCGATAGGCTTAATGGGAACGGTAGCGGCGTCGATTCGGATGCGTCGATTTGAATTTGGCGTGTTGCGTAGTCTTGGCGTAACGCGGTTTGGGCTTGTTCGTTTAATTATGTCGGAGGCGATATTGATTTCGTTTTCGGCGATAGTAATTAGCGTAAGTTTTGGAATTGTTTCGGCGTGGTGTTTTATCGGTTTGATGCGTTATACGTCGTTTTTTGGCGGTTTTGTTTCGCCTTTGACGATTCCAATTTACTGGCTTTCAATAGGTTTCGTCGCAACATTAGCGCTATGCTTCATCGCCGCAACCGGCCCCGCAATATTCGCCGGAAAAACAGAAATCTCAAAATTATTAAGAGAATAATTATCGTTACAAAAAATCTTTTTAATCCGCGTAATCTGTGGATCGCTTCTTAAAACGATCCACAGATTACACAGATTAAAAAGATTATTTAATTTAAGGCAAGTTCTAAAAACTCATTTGTTCAGGTAGGCGGCGTTTCGGCGAAACGCCGCAATACATATAAAATAATTGTAACCGTTCACGAAAATTTTTTTAGCAAATTACGTATTGGCGATTTTTAAACTGTTCGCGCTTTAATTTGCGTTTACCCTAACCTCATTTTTAACCTAATTTTTCTTAACACAACAACATCAGTAGCACGTGAATCCACCAAACAACAACCTAATTACCTCATTAAAAAATTAGGTAATGAGGTAATGAGGTTTGTTTTGTGGCGGCTTTGTTGCTACTGAGGTTGTTTTGTAAAGAAAAATAAGGTTAAAATGAGGTTAGGTTATAAAATAGTAACCGTTCACGAAAATTTAAGCGCTAGGTTTTAGGGTGTATCGGGACAAATATTTATTGTTACAATAAATCTATCCCCTATCTCCTATCCCCTAAAACTCTACGCCTCTAAATTTTCGTGAACGGTTACTTTTTTAGATTTGGCAATAGGAAAGTTGTTATTCCTAATAGCGGTAGAAAAGAACAGATTGTGAAGACAAAATTTATTCCATATTTATCAGCAATATTGCCTAGAATAACCGACGCAATCCCCGCAATCCCAAACGCTAGACCAAAAAATAAACCCGCAATCATACCAACCCTGCCTGGCGCTAACTCTTGCGCATAAATTAGAATTGCCGAAAACGCCGACGATAAAATCAAACCCACAACCACACTCAATAAACAAACCCAAAAAAGAGAATCAACAAAAGGTAAACACACCGCAAACGGAAATACCCCCAATATCGAAACCCAAATTACATACTTGCGACCAATCCAATCGCCAACAGGTCCCCCAATAAGCGTGCCGGTTGCCGCCGCAAATAAAAATAAAAATAAATACACCTGCGCCTCGCGCACCGATACGCCAAAACGCTCTATCAAATAAAACGTATAAAAACTACGAAAACAAGCCAAATAAACATACTTTGAAAAAATCAAAACCATAAGCACGCCCAAAGAAATCATCACAACATTACTCGATAACTTTACAACACCGTTGCCGCCGCCGGAATTTACGCCGCCCGAACCGTCCCCCAATAAACGCCACGAATTAATACGCTCCAAATTTAACGAATACCAACGACAAACAAATAACAAAATAATTATCGTAAAAATAACAAATATCGATAACCAAATAGAACGACCATGACCATAAGACGACGCCAATAAAGCCGCCAACAAAGGTCCCAAAGAACCGCCAATATTGCCGCCAACAAGAAATAACGATTGAAAAAATCCAACACGCGAACCCGAAATCAAATACACTATACGCGAAGCCTCCGGATGAAATACAGCCGAACCCACGCCAATAAATCCAACCGAAATAAGCACAAATAAAAAATTATCCGCATACGAAATCATCACCACGCCAACCAACGTAAAAAACATACCAATAGGCAATAAATAAGGAATAGAACGACGATCAGTAACCAAACCAACCAACGGCTGACAAATTGAAGAAGTAAATTGAAACGTCAACGTAATAAAACCAACTTGCGTAAACGTCAGTAATAACGACTCCTTTATCTGAGGATATATCGCCTGAAAAAAAGTCTGAAATATATCATTCGCTAAATGCGCAAACGTCAACGCAAATACCATAAATATCAATACAGATCTATTCATTTCTATTTGAAAGATAAATTTTTGTAAAGGACAAAAAAATATAGGTAAACGTTCACGGTATTTTTTAATTCGGAATTCGGAATTCGGAATTCGGAATTAAAGATTTTGATTTCAAATTTAAAATAATCTTTTTAATCTGTTCACGCTTTAATTTGCGTTTGCCATAACCTTATTTTTACCTAATTTTTCTTAACGTAACAACCTCAGTAGCACGTGAATCCACCAAACAATAACCTCATTACCTCATTAAAAAATTAGGTAATGAGGTTTGTTTTGCGGGGGCTTTGTTGCTACTGAGGTTTTTTTGGTGAATAGTTTTGTTCAGAAAAATAAGGTAAAAATGAGGTTAGGGTAAACGTAAATTAAAACGCTAACAGTTTAAAAATTGCCAATACGTAATTTGCTAAAAAAATTTCCGTGAACGGTTACCTTAATTCCTTAATTCTTAATTCCGAATTTTAAAAAGTAATCCATGATTTTACGCGTTGTATGATGCTTGTTTTTTGTTGTTTTTTGGGTGGCGTTTGTTTTGTTTGGGGAGGCGTTACTAGCGGGATGTTTGCTGCGAGTTTTGTGTTGTTTGATAAAATTGCCGCCGGATTAGTATTTATCGTAACAGTTTTATTCGCCAATAAAATTTTGCTCTTATCCGGCGTATTCTGCAATAGAAATTGCACCCAATAACTATCAAACAACATCATCAAATCAGATACCCTATACTTCAACCTGCGAACATCCGCCGCCGATAATAACCTAAATAACTCATTCGTTTCCTCCGGCGTAAAAGCGACATTATACAACGTAATATCATCAACCCAAACATTCGCAACGCCGCTCAAACTAAACCTCAAAATTACATCGCCGCCCTCGCCGCCGCTAAATAATAATCGATCAAACGGAACCACAACCTTGTACCATTGAAAATCATTGCCCGCTCGCGCGCCGCGTAAAATCGGACGCAAAATTGAATCCATATTAAATGTACGATTTATCACTTCGCCGCCGCCAATATTACCGCCGCTAAATCCAATAACAGATACCTGAAATAATAACGGTAACCCCGAATTATCCGGCAATCGCGCCAATACAGATTCAGCGGCTGTTGTTGCGGTTGACGTTAAAGATGCTGTTGTTGATGTTGAAGTTGTTATTAAATTTGATGCGGGCAAGTTTGGATTACTTGCGTTGTTTTGTTGCGGGTTACCTTTTATGCCGATAAAAAACGATACGAAAAGCCGCCCCGTTTCAGGCAACTCAAACGGCTCGCTACTCACGCAAATATTTTTGTCAACGCCCGTACACGTCAACCGCAAACTCGCATTGCCCTCATGTTTAATCGCCGCATCAATATTCGCCGTTGCGCCTTTTGTCGCTTGCGATTGCCATCCGTTGTATTCGGCGTATTCGTATTCATATTTTTCCGTTTCCAAACGTTCATGCGGATTTTGCCAAATATTTTTTGGCATATCGATTTTTTTGAAATTTTTACTTGCGCGTCCGCCGTTTTCGTCGTCAAATCCTGCGTTATTCAATTTATCCCATCTTATGCCTGCTCTTGCGATTTGGATACGTTGTGCTAGTTGTTCGACCCATTTGTGCAAAATTCCATTCGTTCCGCAGATATATTCCGGTCGCATTACATCGACGTTGTCAATTGCCGCCGCCGCATCGTTGACATAGACCGCCGCTAAATTATACGCTTCCAGTCTAAACGAACTCCGTTGCCGTCCGTCTTGCCACGTTCCCGTTTCAAACTCACGCCTCCCGCTTAACTCATAAAATCCGGCGCCTTCGGCAACCTTAAAATCCATATCGACCCTCACGCTAAACGGCGCGTCGTTTACAATATAAACAAACAAACCCGCGCCGTCGTTGACGTATCTTACAATAACCGGTTGCAAAGATTTCTCATTTGGATTAGGCGTTGTTAGCGGTTGCGGATTGATTGCGGTTGCGGTTGATGTTGATGTTGATGTTGCGGTTAAAGTCGATGGCGACGGCGGGGGCGTAATTGTAGTTGCGGTTGCGGGCGTCGTTGTATTTGCATTTGTAATTTGTGCGTTTGCGTTTTGATTTGGCGGGCAAGTAAATGTTTTGAACGTTAGCGGCGGCAGTTGACGGAAGACGGCAAATAGATCGAGCAACGAATCATTTTCGCCGCTTAAGAAAGAATTTCCGCCGTCAAAAAACATTGCTACGTCGGATTGCGATAAATGTTTTACGAAGCGGCTGCGATTGTGGATTGACGTTGGAACAGTTGGCGATTGGGCGGGATCGTTGAAGAACAAAGCGCCGAAAGAAATCCCGTCGCGGATAAATTGCGAGCCTGTAATAGCGGCGTCAAAATCACTGTAAACTGCGGCGGCGGCGTTTTGCATTTCGGGCGACCTTCGCGACGGACGCAAAAAAGTTACGGACGGGACGCCGCAAATTAACGCCGCATCATAACCAAGCATACGCTGCGATAACAACACTACGCCGGAACGCGGAAGAGTAGGAAGACAAAATTTCATAACATCCGGCTGATCCAAAATTGAATCGGCGGCAAGATACAATCGCGCATCGCGCCGAATGCCGGTAATCATTTTAGCCGCGTCTTGATAAAACTCTTTCACTTTAACGTTGCGCCAATTAACAAACGCTTCCAGCGCCGAATTATTGTTACGAAAAAACTTTGCTCTTGCGTCGATTCTATCCCGCAATTCCGTAAATTGCGCATCGGGAATTAGTGTTCCGGTCTCTTTTGTAAATTCGCCTATCGTCCAATCATCAAGCGATTTAAGCGGCTCATTCAACAACGTATGACTATCATGCGAAACAATAACGCCGATACCGCCAAAGGATTGACGCTTGCCGTACTTTGCGGCAATTTCGCATATTACGCCGAGCAAAACTTCGCGGACAAGAGGGTGAAGGAAGTTATAACGCAAAGGTTGATTTTGCGGGTCAAGATTATTTATTGTAACGTTAATGTTTGCGTTATGGTTTGCGTTAATGTTTATGATTTCGTTTGATTTGTCGGTAATTGGTTGTAATAATTCGGCGGCGAGGCGCGGATTATTTTGTATTATTGCGTCGATTTTTTGCAAGCGCATATTAAAATTTATTGCGGGAATTAGCGACAACGTTTCACGGTCAAATAATCGATGCAACAATTCCAGCAAGTCGCGCGGCGACTCTGTTTGGGCAAGGGCGTTATTGGTTCTGTATAAAATTGCGTCTTTGGAATAGACGTTTAGCATTATGCCGTCGAAACCGTTCCAATTTAAAATCTCAACTAATCTGTTTGCCGATTCATAAAGCGGTTGCCAATCGCGGGCAAGATTTTTCGGCGGGATTGAAACGGTCGAGTCAAGTCTTGATTCAAGTTTAGCGTCTGTTTTGGACTCTGCTTTGGACTCTGATTTTATTTCTGTTTTTTCGATTGTGGATGCGAGTTGTAGCAATGTTTCAGGGCGGTTGAGGTAAGCGGCGACTAATCTTTTGGGCAAAATTTTATATTGGCGCGGAATCGGATCGGACGTGATTTTGTACAATCTAATATTGCCGAAAACGCAATTTTGTTTAGTTCTATTTACGAGTAACAATACCGGCGATTTTGTTTTTGACCAAAATAAAATCCGATGCGTATTCGTAAGCGACGAATCGGCGAGCGCTATTGCTTGTCCGATTGTTTTGGTAACATGGATGCAGGATTCGGCGCTGACGACGTGTTCGTTATCGACGGTTTCGACGACGGCGAGTTCAAGTTTTTGAATTACATTTGCGGGGTAATCGATTTCGATTAGGTGTGGTTTTCCGGTTTCGTTTAGGTTAAGCGGAACGGATCGCCAAGCGTGCGTTTGGGCGTTAGAGGCGTTAGATTCTGGCGGGTGAAGTATAATATTATTATTTTCGGTTTTTGAGACGTTATTATTTTCGGCGGCGTTTGCGGTAGTGTTGGCGTAATGGTCGAATAGCGGCGTTAATAATTTTTTATTTATCGCAAAACGAAAGTTATCCGGCGGCGGGGCGATATTTGTTGTAAAATTCCGGTCAATAAATCCGGGCAACTTGGGCGTTGGGATTGTGGGAATGGACGAAATTGACGGGATAGACGGGATTGTTGACAAGCGTTTCAAGTTTGGTTTCCACCATTCGTTTTTTTGCGTGTTATTATTATTTTGTTCGATTAGTTCTTTTGAGATCGTGTTGTGGTTAATGTTTTGTTGATTTTGATTTTGTTGTTGATTTTGTTTTGATTCGGGATTTACGACGATGATTTGTTTAATGATTTCTAGGTCGGGTTTGGTGAAACTTCGCGGCAAGGGCGTTTGGTTTTGCGTGTAAAGCGAAACGATGATTTCGTAAACGCCTTCGTTTTTCGGGGCAAGAAATGTGATTGGAAAATTGTAGGGCGTTTCGGTTGAGATTGTGGTTGGAAATTCGTTTTCGTATTCGGGTTGTGTTTTTGACGTATCGGTTCGTTTTGTGTTAGGCGTGATAGCGCCGCCGTTTGGGGGCGGGAGTTGGTAAACGCCGATATGGATAATCAAGTTTTTCGTAATTTTAGGCGGCGCAGTTCGGATAGGCGATAAGTTGCGTGAAAGCGTAAGATGACCGCTAACTTGCAATTGAATTGATGAGCCAAACTGATAAATTTCAACGCCGTCTTTAAAATTTACGTCGCCGCTAATTTGAGTTCCTGTAAGCCGCAAAACGTCAAAACCCTGAGATTGAACCGTAACGCCGGCGCAAACAATAAACAAAATACAAATCGTAAAAATAAAAAATAATCGAATAAATCGTCGCAAAATTATTCCCCAACTCAAACAATTAAATAGTAAACGTATCGTACCTAATATCCAATAATTCAAAAACGCACTACCGCAAATACGTGAAATTCAATAAATTCCAAGTACAAACAGCGTAAAGATACATTAGAGATCATTAAATTGCGTATTATGCAAATTTCCTAATTCCATGTCCAGATCAAAAAATAATTTTTTTTTCACCCAATAAAAAAAGAATCCAAAGATTACGCAGATTTACGCCAGATTTTTTTTGAGTAACCGTTCACGGAATTTTTTTTAGTAAATTGGGTATCTCTAAAAATTTATTTTTTTGCAAAAAGGTAGGCGGTGTTTCGCCGCTGTGTTTATTTTTTGGCCGCAATACGTGTAAAACAATTATTAAATTTTAATAATTCATAACGTACAAAATAGATTTATTTTAGT
>JAISLW010000008.1 GCA_031277105.1 Planctomycetaceae bacterium
TTCATTTGACCAGGTAGGCGGCGTTTCGCCGAAACGCCGCAATGGAGTTTATACTATCAGTAAATTTTAATAATTCATAAAGCCTAAAATATGTTTATTTTAGACGTGCGAAATATTAAGGTTTATTGATGTCGTAAACCGTAATGCGGCCCAAAATTAAACACTGGGCGAAACACCGCCTACCTTTTTGCAAAAAAATGAATTTTTAGAGATACCCAAATAAATTCAAAAATATAAAAAATACCGTGAACGGTTACAAAATTCAAGTATGATCCGTTTAAAATATCGCGGGGAATTTTAAATTGGAATTAGCGCAACGAAAAATAATATTATGAATATTTCAATACTTAATGATCTTGTTTATGCGGCGGCTCGTAATATTGACGCCGTTGAGCAATTTACGGGCGATCCTTCTATAATAAATTCGGAATTACAATCGGAGTTAAAATCTGATTCAAATACGTTTATTGACGGCGGCGTTTTACCTGATGATTTTCAGGTGAATTTGTTGTTTCCGGCTGATAGTATGGATGATTTTTTTACGGTTGAGAATCCGTTTACGTCGAGTTTGGTTTCGGATTCTGATTTATCGGCGGCAGTTTCAAAATCAAAATTAAATCCAAAGTCAGATGCAAAATTAAATTCAATATCTAACTCTAAATCGAAAGCCGATGCGAGTTCTGATTCAGAGTGTTTTGATATTTCAAATTTTTCTGATAATTCGGGTTTAACGGGTATTCCGAAATTTGTTAGCGGTTTAAATCGCGAGTTTGACGTGTTGCAGATTCGCGATGATTTTCCGATACTTTCGGAGTTGGTACATGGCAAGCGGCTGGTTTGGTTTGACAATGGCGCAACGACTCAGAAGCCGCGTGCGGTAATAGATCGGTTGCGTTATTTTTACGAGCATGAAAATTCCAATGTTCATCGGGGCGCTCATGATTTGGCGGCGCGTTCGACTGACGCTTATGAGGGCGCACGCGATATAGTTCGTAAATTTTTGAACGCTTCGTCGTCGAATGAGATTATTTTTGTGCGCGGTACGACGGAGGCGATAAATCTTGTTGCGTATGCTTGGGGCAGGGACAATATTCATGCGGGCGATGAGATTGTTATTTCTTATCTCGAGCATCATGCGAATATCGTCCCTTGGCAAGTTTTAGCGTCTGAAATCGGCGCAAAAATACGTGTTATTCCGGTCAATTCGGACGGCGAGTTATTGATTAGCGATTATGTTGATATTTTGCGTAGCGGCAAGGTAAAATTGGTAGCGGTAACGCAAGTTTCTAATGCGATTGGCACGATTACGCCGGCTGAAGATATTGTTCAAATTGCGCATAATTTTGGGGCGAAGGTATTGGTTGACGGCGCTCAATCGGCGCCGCATATTTTGACGGACGTTCAGAAGTTGGGCGTTGATTTTTTTGTTTTTTCGGGTCATAAAATTTTCGCGCCTACTGGAATTGGTATTTTGTATGGCAGGGAGTCGATATTAAATTCGATGCGTCCTTATCAGAGCGGCGGCGGTATGATTTCGGATGTAACGTTTGAGCGAACTATTTACAATTCGGCGCCGAGTCGTTTTGAAGCGGGGACGGGCAATATTGCGGATGCGGTAGGGCTTGGCGCCGCGTTAGATTATGTTAATTCGATTGGGTTGGACAGTATTAGGCGGTATGAAAGTCGTCTAGTGGAATATATCTTGGAAGAGTTCAATAAAATCCCGCAAGTTCGTGTTATTGGAAATCCGTCAAATCGTGCGGCGGTAGTTTCGTTTTTAGTTGACGGTTTAAACGCAAGCGAAGTAAACAAAATACTTGCCGCCGAAGGAATCGCCGTAAGAGCGGGACATCATTGTGCGCAACCGATATTGAGATATTTCGGGCTAGAAGAAACAGTAAGAGCGTCGCTTGCGTTTTACAATACGCACGAAGAAATAGATTTACTCGTAAAAGTAATAAAAAATATTATTAGGAATTAGCAAATAGAGAATTGGTTGTTGTGATTAGTTTAAGTAATAGGGAATTTTAAAAAATTCATTTACAAAAAATTGTTGGCAGGATCGCAGGCGTCACGTCTGCATTTCAGGATCGCAGGCACTTCAGGATCGCAAACACTTCGCCTGGTGTTTATTCAGATTCGCAGGCGGAACGCCTGCATCATAGGATCGCGGGCGTCTCGCCTGCATGCGGTTGTACTCAACCGCCGATGAGCGAGGTTGACA
Source organism: Planctomycetaceae bacterium (assembly GCA_031277105.1). Lineage (GTDB taxonomy): Bacteria > Planctomycetota > Planctomycetia > Pirellulales > Thermoguttaceae > WRKP01. The sequence goes on from JAISLW010000008.1 coordinate 2,225, forward strand.
TCTCAACAATCTTTTTGTTTGCCTTTCGGCAAATTGCAGGCGAGCGGGTTGCGTTCATTTTTTTTATCTTGTATCTTTTATGGCGTTTCTTATGTCTGGCGCGGGTAATAAAATTCTATGCACGGTTGGGTCAGAGATTTTTCCTTGAATGTTTAATTGTATAATTTGATCGCCCGCCCAGCCCAATACGTCGCTTATCACCGGAATATGCGTTCTCCGATTGCCTAATCTAGTTCTCATCGTTAAGTCAACTTCACGCGTATCAATTCTCATTTCGCCATTGCCCGTTAAACTAAATAATCCGCCCTCAAAAGAAATCGGATTGAAAAATATTCTGTTGCCCTTCAAAGTGAAATCAATATCCGACTTGTCAAACGTACCCGCTCCCGGGTCCGACGGCTTTATACTCAACTCCCGCAATACACGCAACATTACCGGCGCCTCATAAATATTCGCATTGCGCAACTCAATTCTTCCACGCCCACTCATCGTTTCCATTTTACGTCCCGTTCCTCCAAATTGCGTATGACAATTCATCGTTCCACTAATTTTTTGTGTTCCTGGCAAAATTTCTCTCGCCATTTTTCCTACGTCAGTTCCAAATAAACTCGTGTTTATACTATACGAAATTCCATTCGCCATCACAATCACGCCGTCGCAAATAAACGTTCCGTCAAATAACCTGCCCATAACCGGCGCCGCACTATTTGAACCTGTAAACCATAACGATTTGCGAAACTCCTTAAATTGCGCTACATCCGGCGGCGGCGGTAAAACTTTTTGCGCCGGAAGACCAATATACAACTGCTTAACCAAACCGTCATAAAAAAACGGTCCCCGCACGTCGTTTACTTGAAATCCATTGACAATCACAGAGTCAAATAACGCCTCGCCCGCAAAACGAACCAACTCGTTATCCGCATACCCCGTCAACTTTACGCCGCCAAAAATATTCTCCGCCGGAATACCTAAATTCACTTTGTTCTGATGCAAAATTAAATAAATATCCCAAATAGACCGCAACGGCTCCTTTACGCCGCTCTTCGATAACTCAATCAACCCTCGCAAACTCACAGGTCGCATTATTTGCAACGCCTCAATAGCCGCTTTCAAATCTTGCGGCAACGCATCCAATAATTCACGGTCAACCGCAATCCGCTCAACATCCACAGATTCCAGCCGCATCGCCCACTTGCCATCTGCGTCAAAACGACACTTCAAAGCGCCGCTGATTTTCATTCCGGCAAGATTTGTACCCGTTAATAATTTCGACGTAACCATATCGTTATCGTACAATAATTCGCCTTGCAGATTTTCAATTCTATACGGAAATTTTGTAGGTTGTATTGACAGTCCCGCACACGGCGCCGTTTTAAATGTCAAATTAAATTTAGCGTTTTCGGCGGCGCTCTTTGAACGATAAAAAATATTCGCCGCCAAATTAACCTTGCCCTTTGCCCGCAAACTCTTCAACAACTCCCGCTGACTATCATTAAGCAACGCCTGCGGAAGTTGACCGTCAACCGGCAACTCTAACGCTTGAACAGATAACTGGAACTCATAAGCGTCGTCGCCCGCAACCGTCCGCAAAAATCCATTGCCCCTAATCCGCGCCGACTCGTTGCCGCCGACAATATTCTCAAAAGTCCAAACGCCATTGTCAAACCTTAACAAACCCGTAATCTCATGCAATTGATACGGGAATTTATCGTAACAAATATTTATCTTGTTCATGCCGATTTCGATATATTTTTTCACGGGTAAATTATTCGGCTGATGCGTCAAAATCAAATTCGTGTTAATCTGCCCCGCCGGATGCAACGACATAATCGTTTGACGCTCTTGCGCCGGAATAACATTCATTAGTTTTTCGTCAATCGGCACGTTTTCGCATTGAATTTGCACCGCTCCCGCAAGATCGCTAAAAATATTTTTATAAACTCCGTCAATCCTAACTTTCAACAAATCGCCGGAACGCTCTTTAAGATTAACTTGCAATATCTCATTAGAATTGATACGCAAATCGCCGCACAATCGATCCAATTTATACGCCGCCGGCAAATACGTTAAATTCAATTCGGCAAATTCAATATCAAGTTTTTTCGGTCGCCAAGCGCCGTCTTGCCAAATCAATTCCGCTTCAAGATTAGCCGAACCGGAATGATCAAATTTAGATAACGTATTACGCAAATTTTCACTCAACAACGGAAAAATTCCGTCTATCAATTTCGTATCAAAAATTAAACCGTGAATATTCGTAACAATAAAAGCAGATTTTTTTTTCAATAAACCTTGTTGCGAATAAGAGAAAATTATCCGCGCCGCTTCGCCTAGTCCGGTTAATTTTTCAATTACGACGCTATCGTCGGTAATCTTGAATTTCGTGTTAAGCTCGGAAAATGTACGGTTAATTTCACTGACTTCGGCGCGACCTTGCGAAAGAACGCCGTCAACCGCAAAACGCAGCCCAAAAGGAGAATCAACCGCAGAAATCGCCGAAAAACCAAAATCAAATCGACCATGAAACGTATCCGTAAAACGCCTGTAATCAGACGAAATCGACTCTTGTAAATGTTGCGGCAACAAGTCAAGCAATTCCGGCGTCCAATCAAGTTGTCTGCAATTTCCGGCGATCTCCCAATCTTGCGTCTGCGGATCAACACGCCCCTCAATATTTATCTGCCTAATAAAATCGCCCTTGATGCTGCCCTTGAAATTCCAACAAGAAATATTTTTCGCAATATTTTTTACGTTATTAGTTGTGATATTTTCCGTGATATTTTGTTCGTTTTTTTGTGTTGTTTTTGTTTTTTGCGGCGGTGTGATTGTCAATGAGATTCCGGTAAATTTTATTGCTTGTGTGTTTGGCGAGGCGTTATCTTCGTAAAGAATAGTTCCGTTTATTATTTCAATTGGCGTATTTTTGCGAATTTTTTCGTTTGATAATTTGAGGCATTTTAATTCGTCGAGTAAACCGTTTTGGGCGCGTGTGATTCGTATGATTGGATTTCGTATAATGATTTTATTGACTTGTACTTTTTTATCGTACAATCTTTTTAATGAAACGGGACATTCGAGGTAAATTTCTCCGGCGGTGAGCAAAGGTCGATTTTTTTGTCCGTTTGAACCGGTTGCGTAGCAGACTAATTTTTTGAGTATGATTCCTTTTTGTTCGTCGAGTTGTGCTTTATGGAGTTCGATGAATGTTTCGGGCAATGATTGTTGTAATTCGGATAAAATATGGAAGCGGAGTTGTGAGTTGACTTGGTAGAGGACGTACACTCCTCCAGCCGCAACGCCAATAACAAGCAGAAGCGCCCCCCAACAAAACAAAAGCCAAATAATATAAAAAAATTTTCTAATTATAGCAGTTTGATAAATAAAGAATTATGAATAAGGAAATTTGTACGGCGAATATTACAAATTTTTCAATTCTAAGTCAAAGCCAATTTTTTAAACTGTTCGCACTTGAGTTTTCGTTTACCTTCGCCTGCTTAGATTTCGGACGGCAGGCTTTGACGCTTTTAAATCGCTGAAATTCAAGTACGATCTGTATATTCAATTACAAAAGACAATTTCTAATAACCAGCTTTTTATTTTAAGCGCCGAGAACCCAGAGTTCGCAGAGAAGAAAATTTTCAAAAATTATTTTATATACAACATCAATTATAATATTAAATAACATTTTGATTGCAATTAAAATTTTCTCTGTGATCTCTGTGGTTAATAAAAATAAATTTGTGTTTTTTAGAAGTTACCAAAAGACAATTTTTAGAGACGCCCTAAAGATATTTTTTTGTCGATAGTTGTTAAATTCAATTGACAAAAATTATTCTAAATTTGTATTCTTAATTTTTAGGATTGACGGTATTAGTTTTCTCATTGTTCTTGCTCTGTGGCTTATAGTTTTTTTTACGGCGGGGTTGAGGGCGGCGAATGTTTTGTGATACTCTATTATTTCAAATAACGGGTCGTATCCGAATCCGCCTTCGCCGGATGCTTCAAATAAGATTCTACCGCGACAATATTCTTGGGCTTCGCCTATAATAACTCCGGTAGCGTCAACAACCACAGCCGCGCAAGTATAAAACGCCGTTCTTTTCATAATCGGCACAGAAGATAATTTTTCTAACAACAATTTATTGTTTTCAACGTCGGTTGCGTTTGAGTTATTTGTTGCGGCAAAACGAGCAGAGTAAATACCAGGCAAACCGCCAAGCGCTTCAACGCAAAGTCCACTATCCTCTCCAATTGATGGCGTCTTGAAAAATCGCGCGCATTCAATTGCCTTTTTACGCGCATTTTCAATAAATGACTTGCCATCCTCGACGACTTCAAAACCGCAAGCAAAATCCGCAAGCGTACTCACGCCAACGCCAAAAGATAAAAGCAACTCTGAAAGTTCAACGCCCTTCTTATAATTATTCGTACCAAGTAATATTTTAAACATATAAACTGTTCGCACTTGAGTTTTCGTTTACCTTTGCCTGCCTAGCTTTCGGACGGCAGGCTTTGACGCTTTTAAATCGCTGAAATTCAAGTACGATCTGTATAGATTATTGTAATTTTGTAACCGTTCACAAATTTTAACGTCTGAAAATTTGAAATTCTATTTCCTAAAATTTCGTGAGCTGTTGTCAGAAGTTAAAAAAATATTCTTTATCTGTTTAATATCAGTGAGTAGTTTATTTTTTTTCCCCCCCGTTGTCAGAATTATTTTTTTGTGTAAACTATTGGGGCATTTTGTGAGTATTTTGTCGGGCGCATAGCTCAGTTTGGTTAGAGCGCAGCCCTGATAAGGCTGAGGTCGATGGTTCGAATCCATCTGCGCCCACTATATCCGGTTCGGTAATTTTTGCTGAGCCGGATTTTTTTACGTCTAAATTTTTTAAAATGAAAAATTGTTTATTAAATTACGTTTGGGCAACTTTGAGGGACAATTTGGACATGAGGGACAATTTTTGTTACAAAAAATCGTCTGAAGGATCACTGGCGTTCCGTCTGCATACGGTTACACTCAACCGCTAATGATTGAATCTTTTAAACTGTTTGTACGTTATTTTGCGTTTACTTTCGCCCGCCTAGTTTTCAGATGGCAAGCTTTGACACTTTAAATCAATGGGCATCTCTAAAAATTCATTTTTTGCAAAAAGATAGGCGGCGTTTCGGCGCTGTGTTTAATTTTTTTAGCCGCCTACCTGGACAAATGAATTTTTTAGAGACGCCCCAATGATTTTAAAGTACGAACAGTATCATAGACAACAGTTGTCAACAATTGTATGTCATAGGCGGTAAAGCGAAATTATAAATTGTTGCTGTCCAATGTTCCAAGCAAAATGTTGCAAAATTTGGATCAGACGGCGAACTGTAAATTCCTCTGATGTTCGGTAAAAGGTTAAAAATTATTGTCTTCACTTCAAGATTATCAATTAACTTGACCTCGCCCGAAACACGAATCCACTTCAACTCGCCATCATACGTACTAAATTCAATCAACGGATTAACATTCAACTCCTTCCATAAGTTTTTGTTCTTTCCCGTAAAAAACCAGATTATGCCATTTTCGTCAATCGGAAATACTACCATCGGTCGCACTTTCGGAACGTTATTAATACTCGTTGCCAAAAAAGTATCGGAAGTCCTCATTAAAAAATCAATTACATCTTTTATCATTACACTTTTCCTTTATTTAAAAATTATTGAAAATTTTAAACTGTTCACACTTGAATTTGCCTTCGCCGTCTAGTTTTCAAACGGCAAATTTTGACGCTTTTAAATCAATGATTTTCAAGTGCGAGCAACATACGTTGAAATTTATTTTAAATTTCATTTACATCATACGCGTAAGAGTTTACTAGAAGAGATTGCGGGAAAGAGGATTTGAACCTCCACTGAGTTGCCCCAACCAGGCCCTCAACCTGGCGCGTCTGCCAATTCCGCCATTCCCGCAGAACAAACAATTCACAGAATTTTACCGTAAAAAATATTACTGTCAAGTCAGCCTTTTTAAAACTGTTCTGACTTTAATTTGCATTTACCGCCGCCATCTTATTTTGCGGACGGCAAGCATTGACGCTTTTAAATCAACAATAAATTTCAAGTACAAGTAATATACATTGGGCATCTCTAAATTTTATTTACATCATAGGCGTAAGAAATTTACTAGAAAAGATTGCGGGAAAGAGGATTTGAACCTCCACTGAGTTGCCCCAACCAGGCTCTCAACCTGGCGCGTCTGCCGATTCCGCCATTCCCGCAGAACAAACAATACGCAGAACTTTATCGTAAAAAATATTACTGTCAAGTCAGTTTTTTAAGCTGTTCTCATTTTTTGAGGGACAAGTGGGACAATTTTTTATAACAAAAAACTTTTTCTCTGAATTACATCTAATTTAAAAAACTATCCTCTATTCCCTATCCTCTATTCCCTACCCCTTAAAATCTATCGTTTAAATTTTCGTGAACGGTTACAAACTGTGTTTATTTTTTATTTCTTTTTTCTTTTTCGCGTTTTTTCTTTTCTTTTTCGCGTTGTTTTCTTGCGTCTCGTTTTTCTTCTGTTGTCAATCGTTTTCCCGTGCCTACTTTCGCAACTTTTAGCGGCGTTGTTGGATTTTGCGTTGCTGATTTTACTAAGTTTTGCATTGTCTGCATTTGATCTTTTACATTCATTGTTGACATATTTTTCATTGCTTCCGCCATCGGCAAGAACATTTTTATCAATCCACTTACTTGTCCTTGATCAACTCCCGCGCCTCTCGCAATTCGTCGCCTTCTGCTTCCGTCAATAATAACAGGATTTTCACGTTCTTCGCGCGTCATTGAATCAATAATGCCTCCTATATTTTTAAATTGATTATCCGTATCCATATCAATTCCGCCAAACATTTTGCCGAAATCGCCCATGCCTGGAATATATTTTAAAATACTAGAAAAAGAACCCAAACGACTAACTTGCCCCATTTGCGCACGAAAATCATCCAACGTAAACATTCCCTTACGCAACCGTTCCTGATTCTTTAATATCTCCTCATTGTCGAATTTTTCCGCCGCCTGCTCAATCAAAGACAATATATCGCCCATGCCCAAAATTCGCCCCGCCATCCTGTCCGGATGGAACTCTTCCAGCGTGTCTATAACTTCGCCCGTGCCAATAAATTTTATCGGAACTCCAGTAACATGCTTGACCGACAAGGCAGCGCCGCCGCGCGTATCGCCGTCCAACTTCGTCAATATCACGCCGTCAAGCGTCAACGCATCATTAAACGCTTTAGCGCTGTTCACCGCATCCTGCCCCGTCATTGCATCAACAACAAAATATATCTGATCCGGATGCAACTCCCGATCTATCATCGCAAGTTGCTCCATCAAATCTTCGTCGATATGCAACCGCCCCGCCGTATCCAAGACCAAAACATCCACACCCGACGATTTCGCCTTCGCTACCGCATCCCTACAAACTTTAACCGGATCCTTACTCTCCCGATCAACATAAACCGGCGCTCCAATAGAATCGCCTAAAATCGCAAGTTGATCTATCGCCGCAGGACGCTGCAAGTCAGCCGCTACAAGCATCGGCTTATGACCGCGTTTTAGAAGCAATTTGCCAAACTTACCGCACGTTGTAGTCTTGCCTGATCCTTGCAAACCGCACAACATTAAAATCGAAAGCGACTTCCCCAAATGCAACGAATGATCAACCGGTCCCATCAACGCTATCAACTCGTCTTGCACTATTTTGATCAGTTGTTTCGTAGGGTCTAAATATTGCTTTACGCTAATTCCCAACGCCTTCTCCGAAACGCGAGCAATAAAATCATCAACTACCGAAATACTCACATCCGCATCCAATAACGCACGACGAACTTGCTCAAAACCCGCACGCATATTCGATTCCGTCAAACGACCATTGCCGCACAAAACCTTAATCGCATCACGCAAACTATCCTGAATATACTCAAACATAAAATCTCAAAAAAATGTAAATTGGTTTAACCTAAATCTAATCAAAATCCAAATCCAAATCAAAACCTACGAACCATAATTAAACATTGACAACATAAAAACACGCCACAAAACTAAAACAAACTCGCACGTTCTTGAATTGCCAAAATTATAAGATCGTATTTGGGTATCTCTAAATATTCATTTGTCCATGTAAACGGCTAAAAAAATTAAACACTGCGCCGAAACGCCGCATTGCGGTTTATGCCGTCAATAAATTTTTATATTTCACAACGTCTAAAATATATTCTATTTTATACGTTATAAATTATTAAAATTTAATAATTCATAACATAGTAAGATAAATTTACTTTAGGTGTTATGAAATATTAACGTTTATTAGCGGCATAAACTCTCCTGCGGCGTTTCGGCGCTGTGTTTAATTTTTTTAGCCGCCTACCTGGACAAATGAATTTTTAGAGAATACCTTTTGTAAATATAATCTATTGATCAAAATATGCTAGTTGACGATTCAAAGTTTATCAATTTCATCAACAGAAAGTCCCGTCGCCTTAATAATAGTCGCATAATCAACGCCAAGCCGGTTGAGATTATATGCCGTTTGGATTATGCCTTCCGCCATGCCTTCCGCTCTACCTTTTATTATGCCTCTTGCTTCACCGTCTTTTGCTGCGGTTCGTATTGTGTTGTTGTAATCGCGGTGATTTTTCATATCGGCTTGATAAATCGCTTGCTCTTCTACCGTCAACTTATAATATTCCGCAAGATGAAACGCCTTCTCAAAAACAGGCTCGCGCAATATCGCCGGTATATCCTCAAGAGACGTAAGATTTTTCAAAAAATATAACCACTTGTCCTGTTGAGTTACCAACTCGGATTCCGTCTTCGTAAAAAGAGGCATCTGCAAAAAAATCATCTTGAGCGTCTCCGAAAAAACATTATTATCCTCGTCCTTCAACATGATAACTTTTTGCAATTTACGCAACTCTTCGAACTCCTCGTACAAAAAATCTAATACCGCTATAAAAAATATCGGATTAAGTTTAAAATTCCAATCGTCGCCTTTTGGACCTTGATGTTGAATCGGATAAGACGAATAAAATAAAGCGCGATCCTTGAAAAAATCCTGCTTTGCTTTTTGCATTTCTACTATAAACGTTTCGTCATTTTGACCAGTGCAAGCAATATCCAATACCGCATGACGATCAAAACGACTATCCGGTAAATAATGCGTGTTGCGAAACGTCAAGTCGCGAACTCGATTCGTTTCAGGCAACACAGAATTAAGGAAATCTATCAATAAATCCTTATTCGCCTCCTCGCCAAAAAGTTTTTTAAAACCAAAATCCGTATAAGGATTAATATACTTAGACATAATTACGCCTCTCGTTATTGATTAAAAATTGGGCATTAAAAAAATTCATTTGTCCAGACAGGCGGATGTTTCGGCGTCTGTTTGAATAAATGAATTTTTTAAATTTTTCGTATTTGAATTTGCGTTTACCGTCGTCTGCCTGGTTATTGGGCGGCGGGCTTTTACGATTTTATATTGGCGAATTTCAAGTACGATACGTATATCTCGTAATTTCGTAATTTTACCGTACAGAAATAATGTTGTTAATATATGATTGCAAGAGTTGGTCAGCCTGGTTTTGCGTCATATTTTTTGCATCGTATCTTAAAATTAAACGCAATCTGCCCGCATACGTCAAGACCGACGCTGAAATTAGCGTTCCGTATCTGATTGGCGGCGATGCTTCGACGTCTTCTAAAACAGTCTTGCCGATAATCAGCCGTCCGTCAGAACGTCGCAGTACAGGCAACAATTCAAACACCCGTCCAAGATTAGATAACACAGCCGTCGCGCGGCACTCGCGCATCCGCAACATACGACCAATACCTCCGGGTAAAAGATTACAAATATTCAAACTCAAAAGCAGCACGTGTTTTTGTTCCGCTTGTTTAATCCAATTTGTTTCGCGGTTTATTCCGCGTAAAAGCGTTGTTGTATCCGAACACGACCTTCCGCGCCGGTCAAGAAAAACCATTGTAACATTATTTGACGCCGGCATTCGCTCGTGTAATTCCGTCCGCAAACTCATCGGCATTGATACCCGCAACCAACCGCCGTCGGAATTACCCCACAACTTGCGACAATTATTCATTGATAAAAATAAATCGCGAATCAATAAATCATTGACCGTTACCTTGCGCAACTTGGCAAATGAAAAATAATCTACCGTCTCCTGCAACAATAACTCGCGCGAAATACTACGATAATATTCAACGTCGGGCTCGTCCAATTTGCATTTTGCGCATGGTAAAAGAGGAGACGGATTCCGAAATAAAAGTTGATTAGTCGTAAAAGCGGTGTCAATAAAATAACGAAAATACTTACCCAACGTCAAGCCGCTTGAGCCGCGAAATTTTAGTAATGACAAATCAACGTTACGCGGATTTTCTTGCGGCGTTTTGCCGTTAATTCTAGCGTCGTAATCCGTCAAAATATCCGCTAACAGATTCATCTCGCCCAAACCGTCCGAAACGGTATGGTGAAATTGAAACAACGCAGAACTACCAACTTCGCCGCCGTCGAAAATATATACTTTGAAACCGGCTTCGTTGAAAATATCTATACGCTCCGGCGTCGGAATACAAGACAAATCTGGTAAATTAACGCGGCGAATAAATACGGGATTATCAAAATTTTCCCAAACATAACCCAAACGTGAATCATAACGAATCACGCTTGATAGCAGCGGATGAAAACGTATGACGGACAATATTGACAATTCAAATAAGTCAATATCTAACTTGCCGGAAAAACGGAGAAACCTAAACGAATCCATCGGATAAGCCAATGAATCGTCTAAAAGCATATATTTTTCGAATATAGTAAGAGGGAGCATTTTTTGAAAATTTGGAATTGGCTAATGTATCTCGTCGAATTGGGCGTCTCTAAAAATTCATTTATCAAGTCATGCGGCGACAAATTTAAATTCAAGCGTGAACAGTTTAAAATTGTAACCGTTCACGGAATTTTTTTAGGGACAGGAGGGACAAGTGGGACAATAGGGACAATAGGGACAATTTTTTTGTAACAAATTTTTTGTAACAAAAAACCGTTCTCTAAATTTCTAAAAAAACTACCCCCTACCCCCTAACCCTTAACCTCTAAAACCTAGCGTTTAATTTTTCGTGAACGGTTACTTAAAATTTATGCCGCTTTTTGCGTATCGAATGCTAATTCGATTTGTTCTTGTAGGAGTCGGATTTCTTTTTCCATGTCGAGTCGTTCTTGTTGTGTTTTTGTGATTAGTTCGTCTAATTTGTATTGTCTTTTATCGAGTTCTTCTTCTCGTTTTGACAAGATTGCTTCTCGTTCTTTTATTGTTTGTTCGTTTGTTTTTATCCATTCTTCTAATTGTTCGCGTTGTTCGATTATTGTTTCGTATTGTTTTAGGACTTCGTTTCTATTTTCTTCTAATTCTGATTTTTGTATATTTATTCTTTCCATATTTGCGCGGTATTCTTCTGACAATTTTGTTCTGATATTTGCGACGGAGGTTTTCAAATCTTCGGACACGGAGTTTCCGGCTAATCTTATCCATAACTCTTCGGTTGCTAATCTTATTTCTAGAGTTTCTCTGTGCATTCTGCCGAGTTCTTCGCGTGATCTTTCTATGGCTAATCTCATTTGTTCGAGTTTTTTGTTTTGTTGTGCGAGTGATTGTCTTTCGTCTTCGATGCGGCGCATTGCCAACTCTTGTGATTCTCGCAAGCGGCGTCGTTCTGTTTCGGTTGCTTTTTGCATTTGATGGCGTTCTTTGACGAGTGATTCTCTTATTCGTGAAACTTCGGATTGAGCCTCCATCAATTCCGACTCGCGTTGTTGTAAGTTAGCGTAACGCGGCGCCTCAAGTGAAATCTGGTATTCGCGTGCTTTAAGGGATTCGTCGATTTTGGCGAGTTCGATTTCGCGGTGTTTAAATTTCTTTTCTAATTCGTTTAGGGTAGTGTTGCGTTCGTCGAGTTGTTTTTCGCGTTTAGCGATTTCGTCGAGTTTGCTATTGCGTATTTGTTCAAATTCGTTCCATTGGCTTTCGAATAATTCGCGTCTGTTGTTCCAATCTTCTTCGGACTGTCTTACGAGTAATTCGCGTTGTGTTAGTTGTTCGTCGCGGCGTTCGTATTTTGTGTTAAGTTCGGCGTTTTTACGTTCGTATTCTTCGTTCATCATTGCGATTCTGCGTTCAAAACCGTCGGCAATTTCGCGTTGGCGCAATTCAGTATTATGTTCGAGTTCTGTTTGTCGGACTGCGTATTTTGCCGTATATTCTTGTTTGGCGATTTCGAGTTCGCGGTTTATTTCGGACGTCCGCGATTCAAATTGACGTTCAAGCGATTCGCGTAATGCCTCGTATTCTAATTTTTCGAGTCGTACTTGTTTATCGAATTCGGCTTCGAATTCGCGGCATTTTTTTTCGTATCGGTCTTGGTAATCGGCTTTGCATTCGTGTAATTTTGTTTCTAATTGTTCGCGATAAATTTTAGCGTTTGCGATGATTTCTTCTTCTCGTTTTGCGGCTATTTCGTGTAATTCGCGTTCGCGGCGTAGGAGTCGTTCTTCGATTTCGGTTTTTCGTGCGTTAAGGTCGGCGTGTTCGTTTTCGATTTTAGTTTTTTCTGATCGTATCCATTCGTCTTGTGAATTTTGTTTGTATTGGAGTTGTTCGGCGAGTTGTTCGAGTTGTTGTTCGCGTTGTGATACTTCTTCCATTTTTGCTTGTAATGAGACTTTTGTATTTCTAACGAGTGTTTCGAATTGTGCCATTCGGGAGTTGAGTTGATTTTCGCGATGGTCGATTTCTTCTTGTCGTGCGAGGATGCGGGCGGTGGTAGAATCGACGCCGTGAGACGAGGCAAAGGGTCGATTGGCGGATTGTAATTCGTTTTGGATACTGTTTGTAGAGAGACCGGTAATAGGTTGGCGGCGGGCGCCGAATTGCAAGGAATTGGAGTTGTCGTCGCCGGTTCGTGAATTGAACAGTTGGGAGCGATTGGGGCTTTTAAAATGTTGTTCGTGGAATATTGGATCTGATTCTGTAGCCGGATCTGGTTGGGGCGGCGTAAATTGTGCGGCGGTTGTGTTTAGCCGTGAATCAGGCGTTTGGAAATTAAATTCGGCGTTAAGCGATCTATTTTTCGACATTTGTTTTTTGGGAGCATGGGGGATGAGGTGCGGGGCGGTATTAAATTGTTGACGCTTTATATTTGGTTTATTGTTGTGGAATATAAATAACTGTTTGGAATATCGAGGTTAAAAAAATAAAAAAGTTTAATAATCCTGACAACTTTACGCAGAAATAAAACCTACTATAGCAAACTCTGTCGTTATAATCGGCAAACTTTACCTTAATTCTTTAATCAAAATATAAGAAATATTCAGATTAACCAATCCAAAAAGCAAAACCGCAACCGCCAACCGCCTCGCATCCGTCAACCGAATCGCATCCGTCTCGCCTGCAAGCGGTTGTACTCAACCGCAAATTAGCGAGGTTATATCTTAATCGATCTTTTTGTTTGCCTTGCGGCAAATTACAGCCGAGACGCCTGCGTTCCTTCATGATCGCTGTTGTTTTGATTGTTTGTAATTTGGGAGGCTGCGATTCTGTTTGTCAAGAAATTAGGGCGTCTCTAAAAATTTATTTGTTCAGGTAGGCGGCGTTTCGGCGCTGTGTTTAATTTTTTTTAGCCGTTTACCTGGACAAATAAATTTTTAGAGACGTTCTTTTTTCAACTATTCTTCGCAAACTACTCTGAAACCTACGTTGAAAACTGGTTGCCATTGTTCGTATGGTCTTCTTAATCCGCTTCTTGACCATTTTGGTCGATCTCTCCACGAACCGCCACGCACAACTTTGCGCAAATCCGTTGTCGAATAATCAGACGAAGTCCATTCCGCAACGCTACCATGCATGTCATATAATCCCCAAAAGTTCGGCTCATAAGAACCTACGTCTTGTTGTATCATATTTCCATCGTCAACGGCGTCGGCTCGCGGAATAAACGCCTCAATATCCGGCGGATTATGAATCGGCTGCGGATTAACGCCGCGTACAACAAACTTTTTCGTTTGCCTGTCTGCAAGATTTTCAAATTTTCCGAAATCTGTTTTTAGATCGCCATACCACATCGGCGTTGACGTTCCCGCTCTACACGCCCACTCCCACTCCGTCTCCGTTGGCAACCTAAACTTTTTTCCCGTTTTCACACTCAACCATTCACAAAACGCCGCCGCCCTGTTCCAGTTAATTCTTATCACCGGCTGATTTGGCTTGTTTGCCGGATAACCCGGATGAGTGTGATCTTTACTCCATTGGTCAATATACCTGCTGTCATGTTTCGGGTCAAATTGATTGTAAAGTCTGTTCGTAACTTCAGTTGTCATCATCCAAAACGGCTTTTTTACCTCCGCAACTTTACGTGGCAACTCATCGGCAAAACCGCCGTTGTCGCCGCTTACAAATTTACCCGCCGGAATCCACGCCAGTTCTATTTCAGTTTCATTGTTGACTTTAACAACCTGCTTTGGCTTACTTTGCATATTTCTTGCCGTCTGCTGATCAAAAGGCCAATTCGGAATCGACGGCGCTGAATAATTTAACGTAACCTTTTGCGGTTTAACAAATTCAATATTCTCCGGCAACTCTACGCCCGCATAAGGATCAACTTCAGGATTAAGATCAATATCCGCATACAACGCCCTCAATTCAGTCGCCCGCGCCGCAACGCCTGTAACATGCTTCCGGTTCAACCGTTCCGCAACTTCCGCCCACGTGCCAAAATACGGAACATTCAAATCAACCCAAGCATAAAGCCGCCGCATCGAATCAGCATCGACCTTAACGCCGTAATGCCCCTTCTCAAGTATTTGAAACAACTCGCTTGACGATGCGTGAAATTCCATCGGCTTAAGAATATAGTAATCGCCCTCCGGTCCCGGACGCCGCACAAAAGGATGCAACGCATGATAAGACTTGGAGAAACCGCGATGTCCCGCAGATTTATCGGCGAAATTTGGAATATTTTTATGCTTCTCCGAACCGTCATGACAACCAACGCAATAACGGTCAAGCACTGGTTGAACTTCGTATTTAAACGAAAACGGGCGTTCTTTGCCCAAAAACGGCGTAATCGGCGTCGGCGATTTGCCCATTGCGACGGTGCGTTTCGTTGGCGCGCCTGTATTTTGCGTTTCATGACAACCCGAACACGCCTGATTTTCACCCGGCATACCGACAAACCATGACCGCATCAACTGGACGGCTCTGCCTTTATCATCAAGCGGTTGAATTGCAAGCGGCGTATTGGCGGGAATGATAAACGAAGCGCTGCCGTCTTCATAAACAGGAACTTCGCCAAGAATACGCCTCGCATCCCAACAACTTTCCATGCCAAAATAATCATGCGAACCAATCCCGCGATAACCGTAATTAAACGCAAAAATACGGAATTTTTTGACCGTTCCTTTCGGTACGTCTTTTAGTCCGTTGCCGAAATAAGTATCGGTTACGAAAACGTTTGATTCTTTTGATTCGCGTTTGACGCGGTTTGGTTGTGTTGGCGGTTTTGGGCGTTTAATTATTGGGGTAGGTTCAAAAAGTCCGTAGCCGGATTCTTCGCGTAATTTTAGCATATTGTCAAAAGTATCAACTAGATACAACGCCCATTGATCGCCGTTTGTTAATTTTGCCGAAACGATGTAATAATTTTCGTCAAGCGGCGCCGGAAAGAGGAATTTTGGAAAAGAAGCATCGACGATTTGGTCGCCGATTACAGGATTTACAGGTTTTTCGTAACCTGGTATTTTTTGGATTGCGCCGTCTGCTTCTTGTCGTCCTTTATTTACGTCGAAAATTACTAATTCGCCGGCGCGGCTTGTTCCGTGATGTCCTGAAACGATACCGGCAAATTTGGTCGAACTATCCGGCACGGGGCGAGCGTAAAATAAACTGTTTGGCCAATATGAGTTGCTGCCGTAATATTCGACTTGATTGGTACCGTCCGGATTCATGTGGAACAATAAACGCGTAAAATAATGCGGCGTATCAATATATTCCCACCGGAGATACAAAATTCGACCATTGGGCAAAAGAACCGGACACCAATCTTGGTCTTGTTCAAAAGTCAATTGTCGAATAGTTTTCCCGTCCGGTTCAAGTCGATAAATATTACCAACTTGCGAACTACCATCGATGCAAGGCACGCCCATCATATTGGCGGTGGAGATAAATATAGTCGAACCGTCTGGAACGTAGCAACCTTCGACATTATCGACGTCGCTTCCGATAGGCGGCGTAATTTGCCGTAATTGCTGTTCCGGCGGCGTGTTAGCGGCGTTGTTTAAGTTTAGTTCAAAGACTTGCCAAGTCCGGTCTTTTGACAGCGCCGTAACTAGAATTTTATCTGCGTCCCAATGTAGGTTAATATCGCCGACGAAAGAGTTGTTTGGGTTTTCGATAATGGTTTTTGCTTCGTCTTGCGGTTTTTTTGGGTTAATGGTAGCGAGTGCGTTATCGTATGCGTGTTTTCCTCTTGCGGCGTTTGAAATCCAGTTTGCGGTGAGTCCGCCGTTTTTGGCGCGGCGAAAAAGTAGTTGGTCGAAGTTGAGCAATGGATTAGCGAGCAGGGCTTCTTTGCGGAATTCGGCGAATTCTTTTAGTGTGATTATTATTTTGTCGTAATCTTCGGCGGACAGGTTTACTGTATTTTCTAGGTCGATTTTGCTTAATTTAAGTTCAAATTCGTCGTAGAGTTTTTTGTATTTTTTAGCGTCGTATTTATCGGGGAATTTTTTTGCAAGGTTATTGATAGTGAGTTTTAGGGAGTTGATATTTTTTGCGGCGGCTACGGTATCTTTTCCGACGGATTTGTTTAATTTTTCGAGAAATTTTTCGCGGGCGAATTTATTTTTCCAAATTTGTCGTTCTTTTTCGGTTGCGAATATTGACGGATCGTTTGGATCGGCTAGTAATTGTATTTCGAGGAAGGCTGTCCAGCCGTCAGATTTGTTATTATTTTTTGCGGGCGATCCTGCTTTGGACGGGTAAGTTCGCCAGATTTTAAATTCTATCCAATCGTATTTTTTGTCGCCGGTAACTGGTTGATTATTTTTTGTTGCGAAGCGGCTCAAGTAGCCGCCGATATTGGGACCGATTATTTTGTCGCCGGAGGTAAAATTTGCTTCGGCGGGAAAGGCGGGTAATTTGCCAGGATTTGATTCGTTGTTTGCTAAGCGGATTTCAAAATCTTGGTTTGAGCGTGTATCTACGTTTCCTGAATAGAGTAATATTTCTTTGATTGACTGTGCTTTGCCAAGATAGTAGGTAATAACCGATGGGCTGCCGTTAATACTAACTCGTCCGATGCCGCCGTAAATTCCGACGTCGCCGTCGATTAGATACTGCGGATCGCTAACGTTGATCGCATTAACTAATTTTGCTTTTGGGAAGGCGAGGAGGTTAATATCGGCTTTTTCTTGGACTATATTTCGCAAGTCGCCGAATGTATTTTCGTGCCAAACATGATGAGTCAATTCAACTTGTGGGTTGGATTGGGCGTTGGCGTTAGTGTTGATTATTGCGTATGACAAGGTTATGGCAAAAATCAATATGGCGTTTAGGGATTGTTTTATTTTCATTTTTTTAAGTTGGGTTAAGTTTGGGTTAAGTTTTTGATACAGATCAAATTTGATCTGATGGTTTTTTAAACTGGTTTACTAAGGGCAAGTTCTAAAAACTTATTTGTTCAGTTAGGCGGCGTTTCGCCGAAACGCCGCAATACGCATAAAATTATTATTAAATTTCAATAATTCATAACGTATAAAATAGACGTATTTCGGCGTTGTGAAATAATAAAATTTATTAGCGACATTACGCATAATGCGGCGTTTCGGCGAAACACCGCCTACCTTTTTACAAAAATAAGTTTTTAGAATTTCCCATTACAAAAAAATCCAAATAGGACCCGTTTTAAGTTTGCCGTAATTCTTATTCGACAGATTTTCAAGATTATCAGATCCGTCATTCGTATCTAATAAATTGCAAACGGGTAATTCGGCAACGTTGTGAAATTTAAAAGTGAACGGCGAATTATACAAACTTTTCTATCAACAACAAGAGCAAATAAACTATTTACGCTTTAAGATTCGCCTTTAAAAAATAATCTTTCTAATCTACGTAAACTACGGATCAATTTTTTTTGTCCACAGATTACACAGATTAAAAAGGATTATTTTAAATATGAAATATACACTGCTCGTACTTGAAATGCAGCGATTTAAAAGCGTAAAAGCCTGCCGTCCGATAGCTAGGCAGGCGAAGGTAAACACAAATTCAAGTGTGAACAGTTCATTTTGTAGATACCAGCCAGAATAATCATCAAAATAATTATAATTGGATATTATTTTATTAAAAGAAATATAAAATCTTGTTTTGTAAAAATTATGCAAAAATAATGTGTTATATTTTCCATGCGACTTTATAGGGTCAAGTGCAAGCGAAAATGACGCACTTTAAAATGTGTTTTTTTAATTTAATTTTTTGTAACGATAATTGTCAATAATTTTTTCGCCCCTAAAGGGGCAAAATTTAATGTAATTTTTTGATCAAAAAAATACTTGACCGAATAGTTATGCGTATTTTTTAAAAACCGCAATTTAAAGTGCGAAAAGTATATTAATGTAATTATGAACATTTTGACAAATAATTTTAGTTCTTTATTTAGCAAGTTATCTGCTCGTTACCAAACTTTTGTTTCGGCTAATATGAAACCGGTTGATTCTACGGTGGGATTGCAAAAAAATAGCGGCGATGTTGCCGTACAAAAATCTGACGCTTTGATCTTGCTGAATAAAAAGACTATAACTTTGACAAATTCAACTTATATCCCGCCTTCGATTGCTCGTAGATCGCGTTCGGAAAATATACATCAAGAAATTAATAAAACCGTTGAAAATACAAACGCAAAAAATACCCAAAAAGAATTAACAACAGAATCCATTGACGACTCAACAACAAAAAACAATCAAGAAGAAATTACATCAAATACAAAATCAACCGCAACTGTTTCAAGTCAAGATCAAAAACAAAATATAAAAACAGTTAAAACGCAATCACTAGGCGAACAAAGAGCCGAGATGGTAAAATCAAAATATGGAAACGGTTCTTTAGGCGGCTCGCTTTATTTTTACGACCTAATGCGTCATAAAACAGACATAGATAAATTTATTACAGATAAAATTAAAGGACAAGAAAAAAATATTAAACAATCATCTTTAGAAAATTTGAGTTCTAAAATCGAAATAGACCCCCAAACAGAAAAAGAAATTTTGACATTAGAATATTGGAAATACCTAGAAAAAAACAATAAAGAATTTTACGACCCCTCAAGTAAATACGAAATACCGGAAAATTTAAAAGATAATGAATTTGTTACATACGGATTTGATCAACGTAATAATACAAAATATATATCATTCATATCTCCAGAACACAATTATAGTCCCGATAATAATTCAAATACTAATGACAATCAACAACAAACAAATCCATCAGATGCCCAATCCTTAATAAGCGGTCTGTTGAAAGAAAATAATATTACTCTGGATAACAAAGAAGGTTTCTCTATCACAATGCAAAAAGACGGAACAATCGAAATCAAAGAAACAAATATTAAAGAACAATCAAAAATCGAAACAATAAAAAACCTAATCGCAACAGATGAATCTTTCCAACAAGAAATAACAAATATATTCAATACAACGACATTTTTATCTCCTCTTTGAAAAAATTCTTTGGACTTAAATAAAACACTCAATAAAATAATAAAACCTATTTAGATGAAAATAATTCGTTGCCAAGTTCATTTTGGTTCTTTGTCAATTTTATTTTGATGTAAAATTTGGCTTGCCCTATCGGGAAATTCGATACCTTCTTCTGCTGCCCAATTAGGGCGTAATAAATTGAGTTCATCTATTGTTTTGCTTAAATTTTGTTTTGACTTCTTTACTTCATCCGGCGTAAATTCTCGAAAATATGTATCGTAAATTAAGAACAATGTTGAATCGGCAACATTATCTTTAATTGCATTTTTCAATTTTGCCGGAATACGTAGTTCCTTTTCTAATAGCGCAACTTTTGTATCATCGACGTCTCTTTTTTGTTTCAGAATTGAATTATATTTTTCTACTGTTTTTTTGTCGCCTTTGAGTAATTCATCTGTATTGATTTTATCTGAATTAAAAGATTCGTTATTCTCTTTTTGTTGCGTTCTTAACAAAAAAATATTCGTACAAAAAAGAATTGCCGGATGCGAAGTTGGTTCTTTTTGCCATTCGTTTTCGGTTGTGTTAATAGACGTTAAAATTTCAAAACCGTTTTGCCATTGCTGAAATTTTTTCAATTTCGTTTCATCGAATCCATTTACAAACTCATTCATCAAATTATTAGTATTAGTATTGGAAACAGAACCTAGTTCCTTTATTTCAATCAAATATTTTGCCCGTTTCCAAGTCAAATCATTTTGTTCCGCTTTAGCAATCGCTTGTTTTTCAAATTCGACCGCTTGACGATATGCGGCGAAAGCGTCTTTATATTTTTTACTTGTACGCTCAACCGGTACAATTTTCCTTCTCGCTTCAGCCGCAGCAGCCTCTTCTGCTTCTCTTTGTGCGTTTAATTTTTTTACAGTTTGTACATCTAGGTAGTTGTGATATATAGATATTATGAACTCATGCGATTCGGGATTTTTAACTGCGTTTTTTAATTCTTCTGGTATTTTTAACTTCTGTTCCGCCAATTCCGCATATTTTTTAGCTTTCTGTACAAAACTTGCACTGAGATCAATATAATTACGAAAAAGTGTTTCATCATCTAATTTCGGATTCAATTTTCCTATTTGAAAATATTTATTTCCTTTAATTTCGCTACGAATAATAATCCCGAATGGAACATGGGACTCTGGATACTCGTTCCATTCACGCTTCCATGTTTCAATACGAATCGGCGTTCTGTAATAATATTCCCAATCTCTAAATAGAATTGAATCTTCGCGAGAACATTTTTTAATGAACGTATCCCGCATTTGTTGGTATTTTAAGCAAGCTGGCGGTAGTTTTTGTCCTATAAATTTTTTTGCTCGAATCATTGTTGGATCAGAGTCGTCTGTTGCCGTATTATTTGAGTTTGTTTTTTGTGATTTATTATTATCATTTTGGGCAAAAATTACGCCATAAATATTCCACAAAAATAACAACAAAATCAAATACAAAATCACACGTAAATCAAATTTATTCATAATACCCTCCTAATTAAATTTTTAACAATCAAGTTATTCAACTTGTACTTTACTTAAAAACGATAAACTGTTCTGACATTAGTTTTATTTTCCTATCATCTAGTTACCAGTCTAACGTTAAAACAGACTTTTACAACACACTATTAAATTTAATATCGTTATACTGCTAGAAATTGAAATTCAATGATGTGAAAGCGTAAAAATCTACAGTCCGATAGTTAGTCATGCGATGGTAAACGAAAATTCAAGTATGAACAGTTTAATAAATTGCAAACGGGTAATTCGGCAACGTTGTGAAATTTAAAAGTGAACGGCGAATTATACAAACTTTTTTATCAACAACAAGAGCAAATAAACTGTTTACGTTTTAAGATTCGCCTTTAAAAAATAATCTTTCTAACCTGCGCAATCTACGGATCAATTTTTTTTGTCCACAGATTACACAGATTAAAAAGGATTATTTGTAACCGTTCACGGAAATTTAAATGATAGATTTTAGGGAGCAGGAGATTAGGGAGTAGTTTTTTATAAAACTAGATAACGATTTTTTGTAACAAAAAATCATCATAAGGATCGCAAGCTTCTCGCCTGTATCACAGGATCGCGGGCGTCTCGCCTGCATGCGGTTGTACTCAACCGCTAATAAGCGAAGGGAACTTCTAAAAACTCATTTTTTGCAAAAAAGGTAGGCGGTGTTTCGCCGAAACGCCGCAATACGCACAAAATAATTATTAAATTTTAATAATACATAAAGCCTAAAATATATATTTTAGACGTTGTGAAGTAATAAAATTTATTGGCGTCATAAACTCTACTGCGGCCCAAAATTAAAGGCAGTGGCGAAACGCCGCCTACCTGAACAAATG
>JAISLW010000083.1 GCA_031277105.1 Planctomycetaceae bacterium
TATTAAAATTTAATAATTATTTTGTACGCATTGCGGCGTTTCGGCGAAACGCCGCCTACCTTGACAAATGAATTTTTAGAGATGCCCAATTGTTAATTGTTTGTTAATTTTTTTGTTAATTTTTTTGTTAAAAAATTTGTTTATTAAATTACGTTTGGACAATTTTTTTGAGGGACAAGCGGGACATGAGGGACAAGTGGGACAATTTTTTTTACAACAAAAAAACTCTTTCTCTAAAACGTCTAATTTTAGAAAAACTATCAATTATCTCTTATCATTTCACTTATCATTTATCACTCTATCCTCTAAAACTTGTCGCTTAAATTTTCATGAACAGTTACAAAAATTTGTTGATTGATAATTTCGGTAAAAAACGAAAATATATTTTTAACCGCTCTTAGTTATACCGCTCTGCTCGTATCTGGACAAATGAATTTTTAGAAACGCTCGTTATTTTGTCCGTGTTATTTCTTGTCTGATAATTCCATTAGTACTTTGAATGTCGGCGTTAAATTGTTTAAGTCTGTTTCAATTTTTACGGTTGCTTCCATTTTACCATCGACTGGTTTTCCTTCGCCTGTTTTTGGGTTATCGTAACGTAGCGGCAGGATGTGAATTTGTTTTGCGGGCAAATCTTGATTTAATTCAATTACTGCTTTTACGGCTGGATTGTCGCAAATTAATTTTTTTATTTTGAATGGTTGCGAGCCTTTTAGCAGGACTGATTTCATTGGGGACGCTTCGCCTGATTTGAGATAGCCGAAAAAAACCGTCTCCGGCGCAACCGAAATCGTTACCCCGACGCGACCACTCACAAGTACCGGCAACTCGCGCCGTATCTCCGCATCATTACTAATCAACGCCAGCCGATCCGTAAATTCGCCGTCCGGCATTTCTGATTTCAAAGTTACCTTTATTGTAACGATAATTTGATTAGGGAAAACTTGCGTCGACGTTACTTGGGCTGCAATATGCGGATTGGCGCTCTTAACATCGACAATCCTCCACGCCGCATTTCTACCGGTGTAATTTACCGTCAACGTCCGCGATTTCTCAACGCCGGAATCAACCGCATCAAAACGTAACGCCGACGGCGAAAACAAAATATCCGACCTGATATTAGCATGCGTATTCAATTGAATTTCAGCAACAGACGGCTTGTCGATGCGGATTGTTATTGTTGCGTTTTTTTGTCCGAATGTATTGTCAACAGAACGAAGCCGCGCAACTATCGCCGTTTTATCATAAGTCTGCAACGTGTCCTTGCCATCCAAAATAAACGCAGACGTACAAGCACAACTCGACGAAACGCCGGATATATGCAGTTCGTCTTGAAATGGATTAGTCAAAATAAATCTATGTTCAGAGTTCGTTCCGGCGGGAATAGATTTGAAATCAAATTGCCGGTCTGATTTTTTGATAATATATTCAGTCCAATCTTCTAATTGTTTTGACTTCTGATTTAATTTTGGTTCGTCGTTTTTGTCGTTTTTGTCGTTTTTGTTTGGCGTTGTTGTTACGGCGTCTGAATCTTTGGCAGATTGGTTTAATTTGTCATTCGATTGAGCGGAAGCAATCAAAACAACAAAACAAACCAACGCCAAAAAAATAAATAAAATTTTTATCGACAAAAAATTAAATCTTGACCGCATAGTAACAAAATACAGTTTAAAATGATCCAAAGATTATTTTTCTGAAACCGCCGGAACAACCCAAACTTTTAATTCGCTTTCGACGCCGTGTCCCAAATAAATTTTAACCGTATAAAGCGCAAGTTCCTTGATCGGTCCTGATAAACGGATTTGATCCTGCGTCAACACGATGCCTTCCGCTCGCAACGCCTTCACAATATCAGCCGGTCCAACAGAACCGAACAGATGCCCTTCCGCCGACGCCTTTGCTTCTATCGATACCGATTTACTCCGTATCTCATCCGCCAACGTATTAAGCCCCGCAAGCCGCTTTTTCTGTATCTCCGCCAACTTCGCCCGATGCTTCAAAACCATACGTTTATGATGCTCCGTCGCTATTACCGCAAGCCCCTGAGGGATCAAATAATTATTAGCATACCCCGGACGCACTTCAACAATATCGCCCTGCCTGCCAAGCGGGTCTATCGTCTGCGTCAAAAGAAGCTCAATCCCGCCAGTCTTGCCAATCGGAAGACGCCTACTCGCCCGCAAATTACCTCGCGCACGCTTGTCTCTAACAACTAACATTCTATACCTCGCTAAAATATCAAAATTTTTCTAAATTTTTTAAATTGTTTAAAATGTTCACACTCAAATTTACATTTATCGCCGTCCGTTTAATTATTATCGGACGGCAATATTTTTTAAACTGTTCTTAACTTTAATTTGCGTGTAGTCGTTCATGAAAATTTGTTTATTAAATTACGTTTTGTCAATATTTGAGGGACAAGTGGGACATGAGGGACAAGTGAGACAATTTTTATTATAAATTTTATTATAAAAAAAGTTTTTCTCTAAATCATAAATTCTAATTTGAAAAAAAATATCCCCTGCCACCTATCCCTAAAACCAGTCGCTTAAATTTTCGTGAACGGTTACATTTGCGTTTACCGCCGCCTGTTTAGATTTCGGACGACGGGCTTTTACGCTTTTAAATTGATGAATTTCAAGTACGTTCTGTATAACAAATTTACTCAAAACGGCACGTCGTCTATTGGCGGTTCGTAATAATCTTGTTCCGGCGGCGTCATTGGTTTTGGCGTTTGTGCCGATCTGTTTGCGGGGCTGCTTGAGCCGCCGCTACTGTTCGCATAACTTGAACCGCCGCCTCCGCCGCCACTGCCGGCATTGCCGCTAATAAACTCAATTCTTTCGCCAACTACCTTTAACTTCGACCGCTTTTGACCATCAGCCTCCCACGTGTCTAACTTCAATCTACCCTCGACTAAAAGCGGCGAACCTTTGGTAAGATATTGACAAACTATCTCCGCAGTACGCCCCCAAAATGTTATGTCAACAAATGTTACATCCTCAACCCATTCGCCCGACGGCAACTTGCGGCGATCATTTATCGCCAGACCAATATCCGTTACCGCCGTCCCCGTCGCTATATGACGCAACTCCGGATCGCGAGTCAAATTACCAACCAAAATAACACGACTATAACTTGGCATTTTATAACCTCCGCTTCGATTTGCAATATTAAATCACTAACAAATTTCATTGAAACAACACACACAAAAATCAAAAAACAACTAATAGGAATCTCTAAAAATGTTCAATTGTTGTTTTTCGCCCTAATCCCTAATTATAGGGGCAATACTTAACAATCCTCCGCAACACGACAGGTTAAAATTTAAACTGTTTTTACTTGGCTTTACGTTTATCGCCGCTTGCCGAACTATCGGGCAACAGGCTTTGACGCTTTTACATCAACGAATTTTAAACTATTCGTACTTGAGTTTGCGTTTACCTTCGCCTGCCTAGCTTTCGGACGGCAGGCTTTGACGCTTTTAAATCGCTGAATTTCAAGTACGAGCAGTATAAGTACGATACGTATATCAATAACATGCCCTGAAAGAGCAATGCAAAACAAAATTAATTTTCGTTACAAAAAATGTAACCGTTTACGGAAATTTAAGCAAAAGATTTTAGAGTGTAGCGTGTAGCGGGACAATTTTCGTAACAATAAATCTATCGCCTAAAATCTAGCGTTTCAATTCCGTGAACGGTTACTTTTAATTTTTGTTTACTGCCGCTTGGCTAGTTTTCGGACGGCAGACTTTTACGCGATTTTACATCATTGAATTTCAGGATCATTGAATTTCAGGTACGGTTCGTATTAAATTACGAATAGTTTTGTATTCGTCAATTATACTGCTCGTACTTGAAATTCAGCGATTTAAAAGCGTCAAAGCCTGCCGTCCGAAAGCTAGGCAGGCGAAGGTAAACGCAAACTCAAGTACGAATAGTTTACAATACGTCCGGCGTTTCGTCTTCATCGTCTTCATCAACATTGATGGCGAAATTATCAATTCCTGCATCAATAATTTTGTCTTGTTCGACGTCCGAATGTTCTCCGGCAAACAGATGTCCCGCTCTGGCGTGTTCGACTAGCATATCGACGAGCCGCTTGTCAACTTTAAGAATTAAAAAGCGGATAATATTATTATTCAGTTGGAATTGTCTTGTTAGTTCTTTAACTTTGAGCGGGTCAAGTTTGAAATACGTTAGCCAGTACGTACCTCTTTTGTGTCCTTTAATCGGATACGCTAACTTGCGTTCGTCCCAAAGTCTGCTTAATAAGACTTCGCCTGTCGCTTGTTCAACTATTGTCGAAATTTGTCCTGCTACCTCGTCGGGCGCTTTGGCATAAAGATCGGAATCGAGAATAAACAACCCTTCGTAAACGTTTTGTATCATAATTGGGTTCTGGTTCGAGTTAAAATCGAGTTTATACTTCCTTTTATTAAAAGTTAATTTTAAAAAACGTCCTATCTAATTTTTCGTCAATCTATAACTTTTGCAGATATATATTGACAAAACCTTAAATAGCGCCGTTACACAATAATCGTTACACAATAATTTTTGCGGGTAAATTTTAAAAGTTTATTTTAAAAATTTAATTGTCCGCTCGAATCGTTTTTTGTAAGTTACTCGCAAATTTGCAAGCGGTTTACATTTCAAATTCAAATTATTCAAAATACAATTGTAACCATTCACGGAGGTCTGTTTAGTAAAATACATATTGACAATTTTTGAGGGACAAGTGGGACTGGAGGGAATAAGTGGGACAATTTTTGTAACAAAAAATCTGTTCTCTAGTTTTCTAAAAACTACTTCCTATCATCTACTCCCTACACCCTATCCCTTAAAACCTATTGTTTAAATTTCCGTGAGCGGTTACGTACAATTTAACGTAATAAAAAATAATTTGTTATTATTTACCGTTGTATTTATTCATTGCTTCGGTGATACCGTAATCGATCCAATATTGTGTTGCGTCCGCCGCTTCTCGCAACGCAATCATCAATTCAGGATGTTCTTTTTCCGTGAAATTCATCAATACGTAATCAGCCGCATTTATTTTTGCGGGCGGTTCTCCTATGCCGAATCGTAGTCGTGGTATTTTTTCTGTTCCTAGCGTTTGCAAAATATTCGTTAATCCTTTTTGACCGCCGCCGCTGCCTTCGCCGCGAAATCGTAACTTCGCAAAAGGAAGATTAAAATCATCGCACACTATCAGCACGTCTTCAAGCGGGATTTTGTAAAACCGGACTGCTTCCGATACGCTTAATCCGCTATTATTCATGTATGTTGTCGGGCAAAGTAAAAAAACAGGCTCGCCTTTTTTATCGCGCGTCGAAATAAAATCACCGTGAAATCGCGACTTCGCAACACAACCCGAATAACGCAAAACTAATTCCGAAAGTATAAGAAAACCTATATTATGACGCGTCCGCCGATACTTTATTCCAGGATTGCCAAGTCCGACAACTAATCTCATCAAATTTGTTATTAACGGCTCGTACTTAAATTTCAAGTACGAACAGGTATAAATTGCGAGTTGTAAATTGCTCGTAATTGAATTTAGCGATTAAAAGCGTCAAAGCCTGTTGTCTGATGGTTAGGCTTGCGGCGGTAAATGCAAATTCAAGTAAGGGCAGTTTAAAATTATTCTTCGGTTGTTTCTTCTTCGGTCTTTTTTCTTCCGATGACTTCGGGTTCGGCGCCGTCTGTGGTTTTAGTTTCTTCGTCTGAGACTTCGATTGGCAATGCGCATGTTACAACAACTGTTGCGGGGTCGAGCAATGCTTTTGCGCCTTCGGGCAATTCGATATCTGATACGTGAATAGTTTGGTTGAAAGCGAGGTGATTTATGTTGACGTAGATGTGTTCGGGCAATGAGGCGGCTTCGCATTCTAGTTCGATTTGGTGTAAAACATGTTTAACAACGCCTCCTTCTTTTGTGCCTGGCGCTTCGCCGCGCAATTCAAGCGGGACGGTAACATGAATTTTTTCGTGTTCGCTAACTCTAGCGAAATCAACATGTAATATCTGATTACCCCAAGTGTTCCATTGTACTTCTTTGATGAATGCCTTTTCTGCAATATCGCCTGTTAATTCAACAAAACGGTTTCCGTGTCTAACTACTGCCGCCAACTCGTCGGCGGATAAAGTCAAACTTTGTACTGCTTGTTTATGACCGTAAATCACGGCGGGAACGGCGCCGCTATTACGCAATCTACGGTTACGGCGTTTCCCGTAAGAATCGCGTAATTTCACTGATAATGTTTGTACTTTTGCCATTGGTATTTTTCAAAAAAAACTTGTAATCTCCTAATATATTTTGTCAAGTTGTCTAAAAAATAGTTGTCAAAAAATATTTGGAATATTGTTAATAATTTTATTTCATTTTAAGTTTTCATATTTTTCCGAAATTAAAATGAGGCGTAATTGTGATATATTTTCCAAGTCTTTCAAGCCCCCCCCTTCAAACGCCTAAAAAAATGGCAACCGTTCACAAAAATTAGGGAATAGCGGCAAGGGGTTGGGACAATGAAATAGGAGTAGTTTTTTAGAAGTTCCTTATAGATTAGAACGATTGTCGAATTTTTATTGGGACAATTTGGGTTATCCCCTATTCCATCAATCCCGTGAACGATTACAATATTTTTTTGTATCAAAAATTGCGTTAATTTTCGTTACAAAAAAGATCGGAGTATCTTTATACTGATCGTATTTGTAATTCAGCGATTTAAAGTAGAGACGCAATGCATTGCGTCTCTATGATAGTTCGGCAGACAAATGTAAACGAAAATTAAAGTGCGAAGAGGTTAAAGATTTATTTTTTAGCGTAGTTATTTTGGAGATTATAATTTTATGGCAAGAAAGAAGAATAATAGTCAAGATGGATTGGCGGTATTGCAAGTTGAGCAGTACGAGCATAAGGACAAAAAACGAGTTAATAATCCGCCAGTCGGTTTGGTAACGTCGCATTCGGATAACGGAGGTATGCGGAAAAAACAATATGATTACGATCCGCATATCGACCCAAAATTAGATTGGTGCGGAAAAACCGAACATACCTCCTTCAACGTACAAACTCTATCACTACACGTCCACGAAAGAATTGACCCAAAACGTATCATAAACGAATTAAAAAAATCAGAACAACAAAAACAAAACGAACAAAAACAAGAACTACTCTTCGATACCAACGTAAAACCAATAAGCCAAGCTATCGAATTTTATAAACATAAAGAAAATTGGTCAAATAGACTCATCGCAGGTGACTCCTTGCTCATCATGAACTCCTTGCTCGAAAAAGAAGCAATGGCAGGAAAAATTCAAATGGTTTACTTCGACCCGCCATACGGTATTAAATACGGCTCAAACTTCCAACCCTTCGTAAATAAAAGAGACGTAAAAGACAAAAACGATAACGACCTCACTACAGAACCAGAAACAATTAAAGCTTTCAGAGATACTTGGGAATTAGGAATACATTCATACCTCACCTACATAAGAGATAGATTACTACTCGCAAAAGAACTACTCAACGACACAGGAAGCATCTTCGTACAAATAAGCGACGAAAATGTACACCGAGTAAGATGTATAATGGATGAAATATTCGGAGCAGAAAATCAAATAGCAACTATTTGTTATAAGAAACCTGGACAACGTTCATCCAATACACTTGGTGTTTTAACAGATTTTATTATTTGGTATTGTAAAGATAAACCAAAATGTAAATATCACCAACTTTATATTGAAAAAACTTTTGGAAGGCAATCGGGATATAATCAAGTTGAATTAGAAAATGGAGAAATACGTCCATTATTAGATGAAGAGCAGGCACATCCTGAATTATTACATCGCAACGCAAAAATTTTTCAGACAACTGCATTAGTTTCTGCGGGGGCGCAAACAGGTGATTCTTGTTTTGAATTTCAAGGAAAAAAATATTATCCACCTGCACATAAACATTGGAGTTGTACAATTGAAGGTCTCAAGCGAGTAGCTAAATTAAACCGAATTGTTCAAACGCCAACTTCTATACGTTACAAACGATATTTCAATGATTTTTCTTTCATGGAATTGGATAATAGATGGAATGATGTCGGTATTGGTGATACTATCTACGTTGTTCAAACAAGTAACTTGTCAATTCAGCGTTGTCTTTTGATGACGACCGATCCAGGTGATTTGGTTTTGGATATAACATGTGGTAGTGGAACGACGGCTTATGTTGCGGAGAATTGGGGGCGGCGTTGGATAACTTGCGATACTTCTCGTGTAGCGTTGGCTCTTGCGAAACAACGTTTATTGACTTCTCAATTTGATTATTTTGAACTTTTATATCCAGAGGAAGGCGTGCGCAGCAGCTTTCGTTACAAAACGGTTCCTCATATTACGCTCAAATCAATAGCAAACAATGAACC
This sequence comes from Planctomycetaceae bacterium, assembly GCA_031277105.1. Taxonomy (GTDB): domain Bacteria; phylum Planctomycetota; class Planctomycetia; order Pirellulales; family Thermoguttaceae; genus WRKP01. The sequence goes on from JAISLW010000083.1 coordinate 8,420, forward strand.
TGCGCCGGAAGAAATTCTTTACGATCAACCTTATATTGATAAGAAAAAAATTCGTGTTACGGGACCATTTACGGTTGAGGCGGTGCCTGCGCCTACGGCGTTGGGTTTACGTCGCGAGTCTGCTTTGGCGGAGTCGGCGGAGTTGGCGGAGGATTCTGTTGCGGTAGATATTTCGATTTCCCGTAGCGGCGAAACATTACGTCAATCAGATTGGATAGACGAATTGTTACGCACGGGTATTCGCGGCAAAGGCGGACAAAAAATTGAGTTCAGCCGCGTTGAACCGTTATCCGGCACAAAATACCTACAAGCCGAAGCCGAAACAAAAGACGACGCACAACACGTCCTAATCTGCTTCGGTCCCGAACACGCACCGCTTGAAACCCGCACCGTTGAACTGGCAATCCACGAAACGTACAGCCTAAAATTATCAACAAAAATTTTACTCTTTTGCGCCTTCCAATTCGACGAAGGTGCCACAAAAAATATCGATGAGACAAACGAAAAACGACTAGGTTTCAAATTGTTAAAAGTACAAATGAACGCCGACTTGCTAACAGACGACCTCCGAAAAAAAAGAAGCGGCAACGAAAGTTTCTGGCTAATCGGACAACCAGACGTAAAATTAAACGTCATAAAAGAAGGCGAACACAAAGGAAAATCACAAGTCGAAATTCAAGGCTTCGATTATTACGACCCTAAAAAAGGTGAAATCATAAGCGGCGGCAAAAATGATATTGCAATGTGGATGTTGGACACGGACTATGACGACAGAAGTTTGTATCCGTCTCAAGTATTCTTCCCGATCTCCGGCGCAAAAGAAGGTTGGGCAACACTAGCAAAAAACCTAAAAGCCGAAATCGACCCCGAAAAAATAAAAACATTCCACTCCACAAAATCCTTGCCCTTCACTCCAGGGAAAAAAATAGCCATAAAAATCATAGACACAAGAGGAATCGAAAGCCTAAAAATCATAGAAGAAAAATAAAACGCAAACAATTTACAATTCCACAAATCACAAAAAAAGAGTCCACAGATTATACTGCTCGTACTTGAACTTCATTGATGTAGAAGCGTAAGAGCCTACCGCCCGATAACTAGGTAGGCGGCGGTAAAATAAAATTAAAGTGTGAACTGTTTATAAAGATTGGAAAAACATAGCCGCATCCCTCGCTATTGCGGGAATTATTATAAAAAAGTAAAATCTCTGTAATTAAAAGATTATTTGAGTATCTCTAAAATTCATTTTTATAGATACGCATAATTACCAATGGCATGAATAAAAAACAAATGAAATACTCGAAAAATTATATTTCGGTAATTGATATATTTTGCGGCGTTGGCGGCTTAACATGCGGACTTATTAAATCAGGAATCCCCGTAGTTGCCGGTTACGATATTGACGCATCATGTAAATACGCATACGAGAAAAATAATATAGGAGCAAAATTTTTTCATTGTAACGTTAAAAATATTTTAGGTTCGGAAATTACTCGACAATTTAACGACGCCAAATATAAAGTATTAGTTGGATGTGCGCCATGTCAACCTTTTTCAAAATATACGCAAGGCGTCAAATCACCTTCCGAAAAATGGGGATTACTATATGAATTTTCACGAATAATTAAAGAAACACAACCACACATTATAAGTATGGAAAACGTGCCTGAATTGGTTCGTCATACTATATTTTGTGAATTTATGGAATTTTTGCAAAAAGAGGGTTATTATCCTGATACAAAAATTGTTTATTGTCCTGATTATGGAATTCCTCAAGAACGCCGCCGATTAGTAATATTAGCGTCGAAATTAGCGCCTATTACAATATTACCGCCAACGCATAATCATAAAAACTACTTGACTGTTCGAGATGTTCTATCCCAAACGCCAAAACTTTGCGCCGGAGAAAAACATACAAAAGATATATTACACCGCTGTAGTTCTTTATCATTGATAAATTTAACCCGAATACGTCATTCAATTTCCGGCGGCACATGGCGCGATTGGCCGCGTGAATTAATAGCAAAATGCCATAAAAGCAATTCCGGCAGTACATACGCTAGCGTTTATGGACGCATGCAGTGGGATAAACCCGCCCCGACAATAACGACAGAATTTTTTGGTTACGGTAACGGTAGATTCGGTCACCCCGATCAAGATCGCGCAATATCCTTACGCGAAGGCGCAATCTTGCAAACCTTCCCCAAAAATTATAAATTTTTTCCAAATGAAAAAGAACTTTCATTTAAAAAAGCCGGACAAATGATCGGTAATGCAGTTCCCGTTAAACTTGCCGTCATTATTGGTAAAACAATCATCAGACATATTGAAACATATAAGAAAAAAAATGGAAAAACAAATTGATAAAATAAAGCCCATTACTAAAGCGACAATTGATGTTGCCGAAAAACAGATTGAACGTCAACGAAAAATTGTTGATTATGATATTAAAGAATACCCTATCGAAGTCATAGTACAAAAATATTCCACTATTGACGAAGGGACAAAACAATCAGAGTTCTATATTCCAGATTATCAGCGTGAACTCACGTGGGATGAACGCAGACAATCTAAATTTATTGAGTCTGTTCTTATTGGATTGCCTATACCTTTTCTTACTCTTGCCGAGACGTCGGATAATGACGAAGGCGGTTTAGAAATTGTTGATGGTTCACAGCGAATACGTACATTACACCGTTTCCTCTCTGGCGAGATGCGACTTGAAAAACTTGAAAAACTTGAACAATTAAACGGATTCAGTTACAACGACTTGCCAATATTACGCCGCCGGAAATTTAACAGAACAACAATTCGAATAATCGTTCTATCAAAGAGCGCCGACGAAGAGACAAGACGCGATATATTTGAAAGAATCAATACAGGAAGCGACCCACTAAAAGATATGGAACAACGCCGCGGAATCATGGATGGACCTTTCTTAAAATTTATAGAAGAATGCGCAAACAATTCGATATTTCAAAAATTAGCGCCGATTTCCGAAACATCAATAAAACGACGCGAACGTGAGGAATTTGTTCTACGTTTCTTTGCTTACTATGAACGTTATAAAGATTTTAAAAGAAGCGTGAAGGACTTCCTTGATGATTACGCTGAAGAAAAAAGAAAAATTTCAACACAAGAACAAAAACGCTTGAAAGACATATTTGAAAGAATGTTACAATTTGCCAATCAAAATTATCCTAATGGATTTCACAGACAAAACCGTAATACAACGCCCAGAGTACGATTTGAGGCTCTTGCTGTTGGAACTGCGCTTGCGCTAGATAAAAAAAGTGAAATCAAAATTCAAAATACAAAATGGATGGAAGGAGAAGAATTCCTTGAATTAACAACGTCGGACGCTAGTAATTCACACCCCAAAGTTTGTAAAAGAATTGAATTTGTCCGTGATATTTTACTAAACAACAAATAATATGAGTTTAATAGAAGATACCAAACGCATTTTTAATGAACGAATTCAAGAGACAAATGATTATATTAATTTCTTGTCGGAATTAGAAAATCATCCAAATAAATCCTCTTTTAAAACATTAAAAGCGGCTTGCTTTGTATTGCTTTATAATATTATTGAGTCTATTTTAACAAATTTAATAGAAGCAATTCATGAAGCAATGGATTCTAATGAAGTAGGTTTTGACGAATGTAATGAGACGTTACAAAGTGAATTATACCGTATGCTTTGTAATAGGCGCTGGGAAAATATTAAGGATAAATTTACAACAATTAATCATGATATCGTGTATAAGATTTTCGACAAAAAAGGAATTTTTTCTGGTAATATAGATTCAAAAATATTTAGGCAAAAAGCAAAAAAATACGGATTCCACCCGCCTACAAAAGTACCAGGACATGATAAACTGCAAATAGTAAAAAAGAAACGTAACGACCTATCACATGGCGTATTCTCTTTTGAAGAAATAGGAAGAGACGTTACCGTAAAAGAATTAAAAGATTATTTTGAATCCGTTAAAATTTATGTTGAGAAATCCATTGATCAAATTGAAAATTATATCAAAAATGAAGGTTATCTAAAATCTAAAAAAACATAACGTAAATTGAAAATGATCCTAATGACTAAAACCCATTCGCTAATTTGGAATGTCTTGATTAGGACAAAAATATAATTCAGAATTTTTCAAAAATTATCATGTCTATAGACAAACTTATTATAAATTCTCCTTATGAGGAGCCTTGTTATTATTGGGATTATGTTCGCGAGGAGCGTCGTTTTGAAAAGCGGTCTGGTCGGCGTTCTGCGGGTTATGTAATTGCGTCCGGCAATTCTGATATGTTTGACGATCCGGGGCTTTTTATTGAGATACCATTGGTCAACCAGATACGTCAACGTGTTAAAACTTGGCGTGAACAAAATTATCCAGGTATTACCGGTATTACCAAACGCCTGCTACATCATTGGCAAAACCCCGAAGAACGTAATACCAGAGATCAAAAACGTTTTTTTTTCTGCCAGTTGGAAGCGATAGAAACGCTTATTTTTTTGACCGAAGCGCCGGAAGCAGATCGATTCGGTATTGATATACCAGGCGACGGCAGCGCTTTTTCGCGTTGGTGCAACAAGATGGCAACCGGTACCGGTAAAACAATCCTCATGTCAATGCTCATCGCTTGGCAAATACTCAACCGTGTTGCCAATAGTCGCGATAGCCGTTTCTCAAAATTTGTCCTTATAGTTGCGCCCGGTTTGACAGTCCGCAACCGACTCGCCGTACTTCAACCTAGCAATTCCAGTAATTATTACGACGAATTTGATATAGTACCGATCGGCTTACGCGATTCATTACGTCAAGGTCAAATTAAAATCATCAACTGGCACGCTCTCGCATGGGATTCAGAAGAACAAATTTTGAAACGAAAATCCGTCGATAAACGCGGCGCCAAAAGCGACGAAGCATACGTCCAAGACGTACTTGGCGAATTAAAAAACGCACGCAATCTAATAATTATTAACGACGAAGCACACCACGCATGGCGATTTCAACCCGAAACCCGAACCGCCAAAATCGCTAAAGAACAAATTATCCAAAGCACAATTTGGCTAGGCGGTCTCGACCGTATTCACCGCACTCGCGGCATACTAAAATGTTTCGACCTCTCCGCAACCCCGTTTTCGCCAACAGGAAAAAAAGCGTCCGAAGAAACTTTATATTCGTGGATAGTTAGCGATTTCGGCTTGAACGACGCAATAGAGTCAGGTTTGGTCAAAACGCCGCGCGTAGTAATTCGCGACGACGGACGTTCCGATCCGCAATTACGCAGCAGGTTGTATCATATTTATAACGACGATACTGTCCGCAGCAATATAAATCGTAGCAACGTAAACGAAACAGAACCACTCCCCGATTTGATCAAAAATGCCTATATCCTGCTAGGAAAAGATTGGCTGGAAACAAAAAAAAATTGGGAAGCTAACGGTCAAAATATACCGCCGGTCATGATTACCGTAGCAAATAATACCGCAACATCTTCACGCATCAAATACTCATTTGATAACGATCTGTTCATGCTAAAAGCCGCCGGATTAGACGAACTCGGGAATCCTGAACGAATGCTACAAATCGATAGCAAAGCGCTCGAAAAAGCAGAGTCGGAAACATCGCCCGCCGAATCTGTCGAAACTAACAATACAAATAATAATACCCATTCCCAAAATAACGCCGATGATAATAACAACGAAAACGCCGATACCGATTATCTTGATTCTGATTCTGATTATCTTGATTCAGATGCAGATTCAGATTCTGATCCGGTTACAACAAAAGAACGTAAACTAACTCAAAAACAATTTGCAGAAATATTACGCCAAAAAATTGACACCGTCGGTCAACCCAATCAACCCGGCGCAATGATTCAAAATGTAATCTCCGTCGGCATGTTAAGCGAAGGCTGGGACGCTAAAACGGTAACGCATATAATGGGACTTCGAGCATTTACCAGTCAATTACTTTGCGAACAAGTAGTCGGTCGCGGCTTGCGGCGTACATCTTACGAAGTTAATAAAGACAACGGTTTTTTTGAGCCGGAATACGTCAATATATTCGGCGTGCCTTTTACATTTCTCCCTCACGAAGGCGGCGACGGTCCGCCGCCGGTTCCAGCGCCCCCGCGTACCCGCATCGAACCCGATAAAAATAAATCTCAACACGAAATCTCAATCCCAAACGTAATCCGCATTGACCGCGTTTATCGCCCGAATTTAACGCTAGATTTTAACAAAATTCAACCGCTAATACTCGATCCGCTAGACTCAATCACCGAAGCGGAACTCGTGCCAATATTAGACGGAAAACCTAACCCCGCCGCCTTGACTGAAATCGATCTCAAAAATATCGCAGATAAATACCGCCTGCAAACGCTAATTTTCACAATCGCCGTGAGAATTTATAACGCCGAAAAAAAACAAACATGGAAAGGCTCCATCGAAATGTTTATCATACAACTTATCGAACTGGTAGAAAAATTTATCTGTTCCGATAAATTACAAATTAGAAATCCTGAATTTGACAAAGATGATCTGCGACGCCGAATACTCGTTATGTTGAACATCGGCAAAATTATTCAATACATCAGTAATAAAGTCCGCTCGGAAAATACGGAAGAATTAACGCCGGTATTCGACAAAGAAAAACCTATCCGCTCTACCGCAGACGTCAAAACTTGGTGGACAACTAAACACGCCGAAGCAATGACAAAATCACACATTAATTTCACCGTTTTCGACAGCATGATGGAATTTCAAGACGCAAAAATTATAAACAATCACAAAAAAGTAAACGCATTCGTCAAAAACGATCATCTCGGTTTCACTATCCAGTACAACTATCAAGGAATTATACGAAAATATATTCCAGATTTTATTATCCGGTTCAAAAACGGAACAAAACTTATACTCGAAACAAAAGGACAAGATACCGACCAAGATAAATCAAAACGCGAAGCGCTAGACGAATGGTGCAAAGCCATAAATCAAGACAAACGCTTCGGAAAATGGCGCTGGAACGTATCCTTCA
>JAISLW010000097.1 GCA_031277105.1 Planctomycetaceae bacterium
AATAATCCTTTTAAACTATTCGTACTTGAGTTTGCGTTTACCTTCGCCTGCCTAGCTTTCGGACGGCAGGCTTTGACGCTTTTAAATCGCTGAATTTCAAGTACGAGCAGTATAATCTGTGTAATCTGTGGACAAAATTAAGGATCCACAGATTAAACAGATTACACAGATTTTTTTAATTCCGACTTCCGAATTTATACCTAACGGGGGAGTATTGCGGTTGTTTTTGCGTGTGATAAAATTGTGCTTTGCGCTTTTTGGTTTGTGCATGGCGTTGTGGTCGTGTGCGGGCGTAAGTTAGAAAAAAATTTAATTTGAAAGGAGATATTCGATGAGTCAAAATAGTTTCAACAATTATGGGACGTATGACAATATTGACAAGCGTGATTTAGCGGCTGAGTTTGCCGATGCGGATGCGCGGATAGGTTTTATTACCAAGACGTATCTTTATGTGCTTGGGGCTATATTCGCGTTGATTGGGATTGAGTTTATTTTGTTTAGTACGGTTGATGCGGGGAGTTTAGTTAGTTTGATGGTGGGGACGCGATTTAGTTGGATAATTGTGCTTGTTTTATTTATGGGCGTTAGTGCGTTGGCTAATGCTTGGGCGAGTAATTCGACGAGTTCGTTGATGCAGCATTTGGGGTTAGGGTTATATATTGTTGCGCAGTCGGTTATTCTTTTGCCGTTATTGTATGTCGCGCAACATTATACTAGCGGCGGCAATATAATAATGTCTGCGGGGATTGCGACGGGCGGTCTTTTTGGTTTGATGACGGTTGCGGTGTTTTTGACGCGTGTTGATTTTTCGTTTTTGCGGACGGCGTTAGTTTTTGGCGGTTTAGCGTTATTGGGCGCGATAATTTTTTGTCCGTTGTTTGGATTTTCGTTGGGACCGGTTTTGATGTATTTTGGGATTGCGCTTGCTTGTGGTTATATCTTGTATGATACGTCCAATGTGTTACATCATTATCGCACGGATCAACATGTTGCCGCAGCGTTGGCGTTGTTTGCGTCGGTAGTTTTGTTATTCTGGTATATCTTGCAACTATTCATGTCGCTTTCAAACAACGATTGATTTTTTGGGCGTCTAAAAATTCATTTGTCCAGGTAGGCGGCGTTTCGCCCAGTGTTTAATTTTGGGCCGCAGTAGAGTTTACGACATCGATAAATTTTATTACTTCACAACGCCTAAAATACATCTATTTTACACGTTATGAATTATTAAAATTTAATAATAATTTTATACGTATTGCGGCCCAAAAAATAAACACAGCGGCGAAACACCGCCTACCTTTTTGCAAAAAAATGAATTTTTAGAGATACCCTAGATTTATTGTAACAATAAATATTTGTCCTATCTGTCCCGTTAGGGACAACATGTTGGTAGAAAAGCAACGTCAAAATATATTTGTCCCGTTAGGGACAACATGTAAATACAACATTAACCTTTATTGCGTCCTTAACGGGACGCTAAAAATGCGTATCATTTTTTTTCTACCAACATGTTGTCACTAACGGGACAAATATTTATTGTTACGAAAATTGTCCCCCTATTCCCTACTCCCTATTCCCTACTCGCTACTCGCTACTCCCTACACCCTACTTCCTACCCCCTACTCCCTACCCCCTAATTCTTTGCCGGTTTTTTTCTGGCGTAATGAGATTGATGTCGTCGAATCGTGTTATTCAGGTTTCTGTTCCGTCTTGTCGTGAGAGTTGGTCTGGGACGGTGTTTATTTTTTTATCGACATTTTTTTATGGCGTATCTAATGCGACGATACGTTTGCTTACGGGGTATGAGGTTGATTTTGACTGGATATTATTTTACAAGGAGTTGTTGGGTTTTTTGATTTTGTTGCCTTGGGTGATATTTCGTTTATTTCAGGGTCGATTTAGTCGGATATCGCGTAGGTTGATAATTTATGTTGTTATTGCGGCGGTGATATGTGAGTTTATTGGGGCGCATTTGCAGGTGTTGGGTTATGCGGTGATTGGTTTAGTAATAACGGTTCCGTTGATACAGTCGTCGACGCTTATTGGCGTAGCGTTGTTGGGGCGTTATTTTTTTGGGGAAGATATATCTGTTCGTCGTTGGTATGCGATAGGGGTGTTAATTGTATCTGTTTTTGCGTTAAGTGTGGGGAAGGAGTTGACGGTTCAAGGCGGCGCTGGACGTGGGGGGTTATTATTTATAATTTTTGTGTTGGGGGCGGTTGTTGCGGGGGTGGCGTATTCGGTTTATGTGGTGTTGTTGCGTTATACGGTACGGAAGTATTGGGATGACAATGGCGGCGTGTGGCAATCGTTTCAATTCACAAAATGGGCTGGATTTGATTTACCGCAACGTGAAAGTATGTTAAACAACGCAAGTTTAAACAACGGTAATTTAGACAGCGCAAATTTAGACAGCGCAAATTTAGACAATGCAGATTTAGACAATGCAAATTTAGACAGATCAAGTTTAGGCGGTGTGAGTGGTGGTGTTGTGTGTTGTTATGCGCCTTTTCCGGTAACGTTAATGATGTTGATAATACTTGGCGTTGGTGTTTTGATTTTTGGGTTATGTATTTTTGTCAAGAGTGGCGTTGTGGGTTTTTATGATGTTCCGTTTGGGGTTTGGTATATTATTCCGGTTGCGGGATTGAGTAATGTGGTTGGATTTTTTTGTCAGATACAGGGTTTGAAGATGACGTCGGCGGTGCAGGCGTCGTTAATTGGGGTGAGTCAGATGATATTGTTATCGGTTGTGGGTTTTATTTATTTTAGGGAGTCGGTAAATTTTGTTGTAGTATCGGGGCTAATATTGACGGCGTATGGCGTAATCATTTCGGCAAAACCCGAAAATACCGGTAAATAATTTGTCCCCAAAATAATCTTTCTAATCTGTGTAATCTGTGGACGAAAAAATTGATCCGCAGATTACGCAGATTAAAAGGATTATTTTAAATTTGAAATTAAATCTTTTAATTCCGAATTCCGCATTCCGAATTCCGAATTATTATTGCGGGTTTACCTAATTTTATTCCGGTGTATTTTGCGATGAAGGGGCATTTTGATTTGAATAGGTAGCAGATTGTTTGTGGGAGTTGTTTTGGCGTGTATTCGATTAGGGTTTCGTAATTTGCGAGTCCTTTTGAGATTATCAGGTCTGTTGTTTTTAGGACGTTTATGAATTGTTTGCTGCATTGTTCTAGTATGGTGCCTACGGCGTCGTTTCCGTTATCTATTATGTCGATGATTTTATTTAATCCGGTTTGTGTTGCGTCTTTTATTGTTACGTCGTTTAGTACGGGCATGCCTCTTACGGCGGCGGTAATTTTTAGGTTGGGGAAGGACTGTAGTAAGTTTTCGATTAGGATGCGGTCGCAAACTATTTCGCCGCTATTATCGAGTAGGTATAGGATGTGTTGTGCTTTACTGATGTAATTTACAAATTTATCTATATCGCCTTCGATTTCGTTATTCATTGCGGATTCTATTGTGTTGAGGATTAGTTCGTCTGTCCAGTCGCCTCGAACTGCGAAGTCGATGGAGTTTCCGGCTATTGCGAGTTTGATTGCCGTGTGGAGTGGGTTAATGGAATTATGGATGCGGGTATGAAATGTATTTAGTAGGTTCATCATGAGTTCGTTGGAGCGAAATTTTGGGGTAGCGTAGGGATCGTTGTTATGTGTTTCGTGTCGGATAATGCGTTGAATTTCTTGGGCTACGATGGGGGGGATTTCGGTAAAGCCGCGTTCTTGTAATAAATTTAGCGACTTCCGCAATACTACGGCATGTAATGACTCGTCAAGCGTAGCGAAACGCGACGCTTCCAATGATTGACGGGCAAGACAAAGAACGCAATCAAGTGATATAGGCATGTTTTTTTATTAAATTTGGAATTTTGAAATTCGGAATTATGTTAAGTTTTGAATTTTTGGTAAATGTGGTATCTCTAAAAATTTCATTTTGGTCAAACGATCAATCATTTGTAGTTTTCTATAAAATTCTAATACGCTCTTTAACGCAGACGCTAAAGGATCGCAATCGCCGCCGGATCGCGGGCGTCTCGCCTGCTTTTCAGGATCGCGGGCGTCTCGCCTGCATGCGGTTGTACTCAACCGCTAATGAGCGAGGTTAAATCTCAACAATCTTTTTTGTTTGCCTATCGGCAAAGTGCAGGCGAGACGCCCGCGATCCTTTATAATATTGGGTATCTCTAAAAATTCATTTTTTTGTAAAAAGGTAGGTGGTGTTTCGTTACTGTGTTTATTTTTTGGGCCGCATTACGTATAAAACAATTATTAAATTTTAATAACATACATCCAAAATAAATTTATTTTAGGCGTTGTGAAGTAATAAAATTTATCGATGTCATAAACTCTACTGCGGCGTTTCGGCGAAACGCCGCCTACCTAAACAAATGAATTTTTAGAGATGCCCGATTGTCTTTTGATCCGGTAACTTGACAATGCTTTCTATTCGTGTAATTTATGTAAACAAGTTAAATAAATTCGGAATTCGGAATTAAAGATTTTGATTTCAAATTTAAAATAATCTTTATTAGTCTGCATAATCTGTTGATCGTTTTTTTGTCCACAGATTACACAGATTAAAAAGATTTTTTAAACTTACAGCCGAAACGGTTGCGTTCCTTCTTTAATTCCGAGTTCCGAGTTCCGAATTTCCCCCCTCCCCCCCCCGCCCTTTGACCTGTTTTAGAAATTATGATTGAATTTTTTGATAATAGATTAAATCCGTTACTTGTGCGCGATCTTCGTCAATTTGTACGTAGTCGTTTTATAGTTGTTTTGATAAATCTTTATGTTGTGGCGCTTGTAATTGCTTGTTTGGTCGTGCTTGTTTTTACGCCTTTATCCGATTCGATGACACAAGGTAAAAATTTATTGGCGGCGCTTAGTTATATTTCATTCTTAACCTGTTTCTTCGCAGTAGTAATTCGCACCGCTTGGAGTTCCGCCAGCGAAAAGGCTAACGAAGACCTCATGTTATTTACCGGCATGACTCCCTCCACAATAGTTTTCGGCAAAATTCTCTCCGGCATAACTTGCTCGCTAATCATCTTAACCACAACAATACCATTCGTAACAGTCGCCTACATGCTCCGCGGCGTCGAACCCAAAACAACCATCATCCTGTTCATCGAAATATTCCTGTTTATCCAAGCCCTCAATTGCCTAGCCGTCTTCTCCGCCGCTTCAAGCAAGACCAAAAACGCCGTCGTACACACTTTGTTCACCGTCTGCCTAATATTCTTACTAACACACAATATAATCATCCCCCTAATATTACAAGCGACCTACATAATATCACCGCACGCAATCTCGATTTTTCTCCAATACTTGCTAATCACTATCGAAATCAGCGCCCTAATAACTTGCGGCGCTATCGTTTCACTTTCACCGCCAAACTCGAACAGTTTACTGCCCATGCGTATCTTGCTCACAACTCTATTTTTAATCAATACCATAATAACAATCGCCGCAACAGGGCAAACAAGTTACTACTACTTTATCGCCGGCATAACTTGCCTCATACTCTGCATAACAACACTAACCACAACACGAGAACCCGAACAATGGTCAATCCGCATCCGACAAAATTTGCCAAAATCTATCTTCAAACGCATCATTATTTTCCCCTTCTACACCGGCGCATCCTGCGGCGTCGCATGGAATATTATGATGATCGCATTAGTCGCAATAATAGAAATAACACTACACAATACGCCCGAAAATACACTCTTCAATATCTATTACGAAGATAATAATATCAAAATGCCACTAATTACCGGAATACTCGCCTTCACCTTCAACTACGCAATAACAGCAATGCTGATCCGAAGTTGGCTACTAAAAAAATTAAGCCCCAAATACACAATCCTAATCGCATTCGGATTACTACTGACCTTTTCGCTAGGAAGCCTACTCCTCTACCTACTACTCGCCTCAAATTTAGATAACCTAAATCCACTAAACGATAACTTCATAAATTTACTCGTCGCATACACGCAAAACCCATTGTCAGCCCTAAACCCGTTCTGCGACGTTACCACCATCCACTACAACATAAGACCACACTTCCAAAATTTAAGAATCGCCGGAATAATTATCTGGCTAATCATACTAATACCATTCCTAGTAAAATGGTACGCAAAACAAATAAAAAACTTTAACAAAAATATTGAAGAAATTCGGAATTAAATAAATTCGGAATTCGGAATTCGGAATTAGTTTTAACTTTGAATTTTTTTGTTTTTTTTATAGATATAAAAGACAAGAGAAACAAAGCCAATTCACAATTTTGAAATCAAAATCTTTAATTCCGAATTCCGAATTCCGAATTCCGAATTCCGAATTTTCCCTCCCCTAAACTATGAGATTATTTTTTAGCAATATATTAAATCCGTTGTTGCTTAAAGAGCTCCGGCAGTTCGTGCGCAACCGGTTTATAATCGTCTTGATCAATATTTATATTCTCGCAATAGTAATTGCTTGTCTGTTTATGTTGACAGTCAACACAATCAATATAGGCAAAATAAACGGTAAAGACCTTTTATTCGCATTGACAAATATAGTTTATATTACAAGTTTTATCATAATCGTAATACGCACCGCCTGGACTACCGCAACAGATAAAATTAACGAAGACCTAATGCTTTACTCGACAATGAAACCCTCGACAATCGTATTCGGAAAACTCTTGTCCGGCGCAACTATGACGCTTATCCTAATGAGCGTAACATTGCCGTTTATTACAATCGCTTACACGTTGCGCGGGATCGACGTGTTTACAATTTTATTGATTATCGTTACAGTTTTTTTCGGAGTACAACTACTAAACAGTTTCGCCATCCTCGTCGCCGCCTCAAATAAAATAAAATTTTCAATGTACCTGACAGTCGTTATAGTCGGCGGCGCCGCATTTCCCGTCTACGCCGGCTCAACGGCATTGATCTTTCATTTGCTTTATGAAAATACGTTTAATTCTAATATTTGGCCATTTACTATTGTATTATTTTGCGAGGGCGTATTTTTTGCAATATTCACTTGCGGCTCTATCGCAATGTTTTCACCGCCTGCGTCAAACAGAATTTTACCGCTTAGAATATTGCTAACGGTACTATTTATCATCTCGCTTCTGGCGACGTGTTCGGGGATTTTTTATGATCCAATAAATGATTCGCTTATAGGTTTCAAAGCGATTTGCATGTTGACGGCGCCGTTTATTATAATTGCGATAACTTGCGAAAGAGATCAATGGTCAAACAGAATCCGCCAAAAATTACCCGAATCGATTTTATACCGTATTATTAGATTCCCGTTCTACTCCGGCGCAGCGTGCGGTCTAACTTGGTTTTTCTTATTCATAACTGCGATATTTTTAACCGGCGTTATTTTAATTGAAAACGACGCGCATGAATTTTCGTTTGTGATTGAAGACGGTCGCGCATCGCATTTATTCAGTTTTATCGTTTTTTCATATAACTACTGCGTAACGGCAATGTTGATTCGTAGTTGGTTTTTTAAGAAATATAGTTCGGCGTATGTTTTACCTATTGCGTGTATTTTATTATTAACGTTTACGCTGGGCAGCATTTTACTTTATTTCTTAATTATGAGTATGGTCGGAGTTTTGGAAAATGCTAATTTTAATAACCCGTTTGACGCTTACGCAGATAGCATATTGTCAATGTTAAATCCATTTTGCGATATAGATCACATAACATGTAGAGAACTACGCGTTATAGGAATGTCGTTCTGGTTTATTTTACTAGTACCATTCCTAATAAAATGGTACAAAGAACAACTAAAAAACTTTAACCCGTTCATCGAAGAAACAATAAAATACGAAGAAGTAAAAGCAAAATTAGAATTAGAGGAAAATCGGAATTAAAGATTTTGACTTCAAATTTAAAATAATCCTTTTAATCTGTCTAATCTGTGGACAAAAAATTTCGATCCGCAGATTACACAGATTAGAAAGATTATTTAAAAAAATTCCGTATTTGAATTTTGTTTTTTCCCAAACTTGACAAAAATTAATTTTATTTTTTACTAAAATGTTAGACTTTTCGATAGAAGATTTAATTAAGCGTACGCTTGATGTTGGCATATTGACTCATGAGCAGGTCAATGAGATACGTTCTGAATTTAGCATGCGTCAAATTACGCCGGATCAATTTATTCAATCGGCGTTGCGTCGGGGCTGGTTGACTAATTATCAAATTGACCGTCTTAAGAGCGGCGATATTAAAGGTTTTTATTTCGGTAATTACAAGGCGTTGTATCTTGTGGGAGCGGGTTCTTTTGCGCGTGTTTTTCGGGCGGTGCATCGCGTTACGGGGCGTGTTGCGGCAGTTAAAGTATTGCGGGCGCGTCATAGCGAAAATGAAAATTTTGTACGCCATTTCTTACAAGAAGCAAAAATCGTCTCCGAATTAAAACACAAAAATATCGTTCCGGTTTACGGCGCCGAATCAATCGGATTCTTGCATTATATGGCAATGGAATTCGTCGAAGGTCAGACGTTGCGCGAGTTTCTTAAAGTACGCAAGAAAGTCGAAGCGATAACCGTCGTTAGAATAGCAATCGACGTATGCAACGCTCTTGACTACGCAATTAAAACGCAAAATTTACAACACCGCGACCTAAAATTAAGCAACGTTATATTATCATCAACAGGACAAGCAAAATTAGTCGATTTCGGTTTATCGTCGGTTACCCAAAGCGCCGAAAACGACTCCGGCGCGCCGGACTTGAAAAATCAACAATCTATCGATTATATCGCCCTAGAACGCGCAGCAGGCGGAAAAAAAATGGACGAAAGAAGCGACCTATACTTTCTCGGTTGCATCATGTACCAACTACTCTGCGGCGAATCGCCGTTCACCGAAACAAAAGACCGCACCCAAAGACTAGAACGAACCAGATTCTTTAACGTGCAACCTTTGCACCAAGTCGATGAAACTATACCCGCCGCAGTCTCATTTCTCGTAAATAAATCGCTATCAGTAAACGCCGACCAACGCTACCAAAATACAACTGATATGCTCAAAGACCTAAATTCATTGCTAAAACGAATCGAAATCGAAAAGAAAGCCGACTCCGCAACATCGCTAAGCTTTGAAAATTTTGAAGCGATGCAAAAAGACCGCGAAGAACGTTTACAAAAATTAGAAAAAGCTACCGTAATGGTAATCGACTCAAATCCAAAATTACAAAAAAGCCTAGAAAACCTAATGATTAAATTAGGATACAACGCCGTAAGCATAGACGATCCGGACAAAATGATACAATACTTCGAAGAAAACGACCTCGTCGCACAATGCGTAATTTTCAACGGACAATCGTTAGGAATAAGAGCCGTAAGAGCTTTTAACGATTTCGCGCAACGACGAGGTTTACGGGACGTCGCCGCTATTCTAATACTAGACCAAGACCAAACAGAATGGGAAGACTCCGTAACGCCGCAACACCACCGCGTTATACTAACAATGCCCGTAACCGTAAAACAATTCAAAACTGCCCTAACATGGCTACTAGAAGGTTTCGGAAAAAATATATAAATAACCGTTCACGAAAATTTAAGCGATAGATTTTATGGGTTAGGGTGTAGGGGTTAGGGTGTAGGGGTTAGGGGGTAGTTTTTTAGAAAATTAGATAACAATTTTTTGTTACAAAAATTGTCAGAAAGATCGCAGGCGTCGCGTCTGTGTTTCTTCAGATTCGCAGGCGGAACGCCTGCATCACAGGATCGCGGGCGTCTCGCCTGCA
>JAISLW010000100.1 GCA_031277105.1 Planctomycetaceae bacterium
GGCTTTATGAATTATTAAAATTTATTGGTATCATAAACTCCATTGCGACCCAAAAAATAAACACAGTGGCGAAACATCGCCTACCTTTTTACAAAAAAATGAATTTTTAGAGATACCCAATTGTAATAATTCAAAAAAAACAACGCAAGATCAATTTTGAACGTCTTAACGACAAAGACTGATGGCAACTTCTAATAACCGGTTTTTTATTTAAGCGCCGAGAACACAGAGTTCACAGAGAATAAAATTTTTCAAAAATTATTTTATATACACCGTCAATTATAATATTCAATAACATTTTGATTGCAATTAAAATTTTCCTCTGTGTTCTCTGTGTTCTCTGTGGTTAATAAAAATAAATTTGTGGTTTTTAGAAATTGCCTTTTGGTTAATGACTTGTCTTGGTTAATGACTTGTCTTCGTCCCGATAGGGACGGTATTTTCATAACCGCAGGTCTCTGACCTGCGGTTAAAAGTCAACATCTAACTCTGCCCTGATAGGGGCAGGACATTTTAAACTATTCGCACTTGAATTTGTGTTTATCTTTGCCTGCCTACTATCGGACGGCAGGCTTTTACGCTTTTAACTTGATGAAATTCGAGTACGATCCGTATCGTTAAATAATCTCAATAAAGTCCTGCCCTTTCAGGGCAGCAAGGATACGCGGATTTTTACCGCAGGTCGCAGACCTGCGGTTATAACGATCACTATTAATGGTACCGTCCCTATCGGGACGAAGACAATTAAACGAAAACATTAAATTCATTTTTTTATAAAAAGGTAGGCGGCGTTTCGGCACAGTGTTTAATTTTTTTAGCCGCCTACCTGGACAAATGGAGTTTTTAGAAGTTACCTGAAGATTGTTTTGACAATAATTATACGAACTCTTTCCATTGACCAATAGTTATAAAAAAATATTAAGTTACGTTTAATTATGTATGCTTGTTGAAAAATTTTTTGCGTGTAAAATTTTTCGGCAATATCAATACAGGTAAGCATTACGTTTTTTGTCGCTAATAAATTTTATTATTTCATAACGCTTAAAACATGTCTATATTAGGCTTTGTGAATTATTAAAATTTATTAGTATCATAAACTCTATTGCGGCGTTTCGGCGAAACACCGCCTACCTTTTTGCAAAAAAATAAGTTTTTAGAAACTCCCTACGGTTCGTATTTGAAATTCAGTAAGTTATACAGATCGTACTTGAATTTCAGCGATTTAAAAGCGTCAAAGCCTGCCGTCCGAAAGCTAGGCAGGCGAAGGTAAACGAAAACTCAAGTGAGAACAGTTTAAAAGCGTCAAAGCCGCCGTCCGAAAGCTAGGCAGGCGAAGGTAAACGAAAACGCAAGTGCGAACAGTTTAAAAGCGTCAAAGTTTGTCGTCCGATAAATTAGGCAGGCGGCGGGAAACTCAAATTCGAGCGCTAACAGTTTAAAAAAGTTTTTCCACATTTAATATGAAGTATATTTTTTCTCGTGTAACGATAATTGGCGTTGGGGCAATAGGCGGTTCTATTGGTTTGGCAGTGAAGGCGCGTAAAATTGCACGGCATGTGATTGGTATAGATTCTGACGTTAATGTATTGGAGGCGGCGTTACGTTTGGGGGCTGTTGACTATGCTGTTTCGGATATTGGCGAGGGTATCAACGGTTTTTTGCCTTCTGTTTTTCCTGATGGTTTTTACAATACCGAAGGCGACGTTGTGCGTCGTCATAAGCCGGAGATAGTGATAATTGCGACGCCGGTTTCGTTGGTTAGCGGATATGTGATTGATGTTGCCAATGTAGTTCGCAATGATGATTTTTTGCGTAATATTTTGATTACGGACGTTGCGAGTACGAAGGAGACGATCTGTTCTAAATTTTATGATCTTTATGCGGCGCCGTTGCCGAATGATTGCCGGTTTATTGGTTCTCATCCGATTGCGGGAACGGAAAAGAGCGGCGTAATTAACGGCGACGCAGATTTATTCGTAAATCGTCTTGTAGTAATAACGCCGTATGACGGATCGCGGGAGTTGGATATTGCGATGTTGTTACGTTTTTGGCAAAGTCTTGGCGCAATGGTTGTGAGCATGTCTCATACGGAACATGATCGCGTATTGGCAAGAACGAGTCATTTACCTCATTTGATTAGCGCTTTATTGGCGGGACAACTTCGCAATAACGACGCAAAATATACCGGCACAGGATTTCGCAGCACAACAAGAATTGCAGCAGGAAAACCCGCCATCTGGAAAGACGTAATTGAAAACAACACAGAAGCAATCCTAGAAGCAATAAAAGAATACGAAGACGGATTAAAAATTTTACGAGAATATATCGAACAAAAAGAATGGAACAAATTAACAGACTTCCTAGAAAAAGCAAAAAATAATCGAGACGCATTGAGATAATCTTAAATTGTTCTTACTTACGGGAATTTCTAAAAACTCATTTGGGCGTCTCTAAAAATTCATTTGTCCAGGTAGGCGGCTAAAAAAATTAAACACTGTGCCGAAACGCCGCATTACGGTTTACGACATCAATAAATTTTAATATTTCGCACGTCTAAAATAAACATATTGTAGGCTTTATGAATTATTAAAATTTAATAATTATTTCATACGTATTGCGATGTTTCGGCGAAACATCGCCTACCTTTTTACAAAAAATAAATTTTTAGAAGTTCCCTTACATTTGTTACCGTTCACGAAAATCTGTTCGGCATTTTTGAGGGACAGGAGGGACAAGTGGGACAGGAGGGACAATTTTCGTAACAATAAATATGTTGTCCATAACGGGACAGATGAGACAAATATTTATTGTTACAATAAATCTACACCCTATCCTCTACCCCCTACACCCTACACCCTATCCACTAAAACTCTACGTTTCTAAAATTTCGTGAACGGTTACGAATTTCAAGTACGGTCAACACACTGGTTTTTTGGCGGCGGCTGTTTTTAGAATTTCCATTGTATTCCGGTTTGTAACGAATTTATTGATTCCGCTTCTCCGCCAACAAAAACTTCGCCTACATAATTTATGAAAATACAACATGATCTTAATTCATCGAATGCATAATTTGCGCCGACGTTGAACGTGAAAATTGAGTTTCCGTACCTGCTTGTCCGCAAACTTGTTGAAATTGGTCCTTGCGAAACTTTCGCCTTCGCATAATCATCTAATAATTGTTGCGAAAACGCTGCGCCCGCGTCAAAACACAACGCCCCGAAATGCCATTGAACGTCGGCGCCTAATCTTAAATATAATTGATTAAGCGATAAATCATCATAACGAAACCCGCCCGCGCCTTCGTCGGCGCCGCTAACTTTATTAGCAAGATAATCTATAGAAATAAACGGACGCAACGATGAATTATGCCACGTCTGAAAACGCCGCCCAAACTCAAGATTAAACTCAAACGTGTTACCGTCGGGATTCACGTTGAACTCGCGCTCGCTTCCGAAATCATACCGCGCAACCTTGTAACGTTGATGTCCGAAACCAAAGATACCACGAATATCAATGCCGTATGAAAACAACATCGCCCCATAAAATCCAACATAATAATCATCGCCCCGAACATAATCGTCAACAACATCACCCCGCGAATCCTCATAACCAAACATAAAACCAAAATGAGAACCAAACCCCGAATTCAAATCAAATCCAAATTGAACGCCGTTTGAAATCGTCTCAAAAGAGCGTCCCGCATAAACGTCGTATGAACTTTCCGCCGCCGATTTACGCCCTACATAATTTACCCACGCATCATAAAAATTACGCCGTCCCGCAACCGCTTTAACCGGAATTTTATAACTTTGACCGAGCGTCTCAACTTGTAAATTTTCTCCATAAAGATAACCTCCATGAACGGCGCCGTACTTGTAAAGTAAACGGTTAATTCTGGTATTTGCCGCTTGATAAACTGTATTCCATTTGTGCAAATACGCCGTCGATGCATAAATATCGGATATTCGCGCCGTTTCTAAAATTCGCGCTAACTTTATTTGACCTCCAACTACCTCAATATCAATAAGCGTATTGCCAAGTTTAATCGCATTCTCCGCTCCGGTTATATCGCCATCGGCAACTCTAACTCCAGACGACAACTTCGCCATATTCGCATTCGTCAAATCTAATTCCCAAATCGTACCTTCGTCAAACGCAATACCGCCCGACGAGTTGCCGCCATAAAGATTCGCAATTGCCCTGACGCCCGATTCGCCGTCTTGCGTGAATCCGCTGCGTAAAACGCCTTCGCGAATATAATATCCTCCGGCTTGATGTTGCGCGGCGCCCTTCAACGACAAAACGCCGCCGCCAACCTTCGTAACATTGCCCGAAATATAATGCCCGTCAAAATCCTCTATCTTACTTCCTTCGCCGGCGTTAAACACTACGCTCGCATCCGCAAAAATTGAATTGCCTAGCGTTGAATTTGTTACGTTTGATACGGCTAAATTATCACGAAATAAAACGTCTCCGTAATCGGCGCCGGAAATTATCTCTAGCGCTTTCGTCGTATAAATAGCGCCGCCGAGCGAAATGCCGCCTTTGGCAATAGATTTATTATTCGTGAAATTGCCGCCTTGAATTTTCGACGTATCAGCGGAATCATAAAACGTGCCGCTATGCGTCCGCGTAATAACTATCGCGCCGCCGAATGCGTTTACGCCTTCGGCGATATTATCGATAAAATTTGTTTTTGTCGTTTCTATTCGTTGCGTTGAGTATATTGCGCCGCCTTCGCCGGATGATGCTTCCGAGTACGCTTTGTTGTTTGCGAATATTGTTTCGTTAAATTTAGTAACTTGATTTTTAAGATTATTTCTATCTGCGTCCGTGAGCGGAATACTATCTTGATACGAACTATGTATTGCGATAGCGCCGCCGCCTGCATAATTCGATTTCGCTTTGACGGTATTATTTTCAAAAACGGTTTTGTCAAAAACGCCGTCAAGATCGCGCAACAAAACTACGGCGCCGCCTAACGCTTCGCCTGTTCCGTTATTTGTTGTGTGATTATTTGTAAAATTTGATTCGGCGACGTTGAGCGTTGTTTTTGGGATAATCAAGTTATCGTTTCCGTTCATGCCGCCGTATTCTTGGGTTGCGAACATGGCGCCTGCGTATGCGATACCTTCGCCGCCGGTCAATAGCGTTGTTGAATTATTTGTAAAATTTATTTTTGAGATACTGCTGCCGTTGCGGATACACGACAAATATAAACCGCCGCCCGCAACATAACCGTTAATATCAGCCGAAACCGAATTACCGCTAATATTGCCGTCCGTAAATTTAACAACATCGTAATACAAGATCGCAGCGGCGCCGCCTGTTGCGTTTTTACTCTTGCGCGTAATAAACGGCATGTCAATAAGCGTTGTCGAGTTATTGGTAAAATCGACGTTTGTAAACGTTGCGTTTTTTCCGTTGTTAATCAGGTTTGGCGTTGTTTTTGCGAAGCCGCCGGACAAGTACAAAGCGCCGCCGCGCACGCTAAAAGAACTATCGTAATTTATTGTAACGTTAATTGTGTTGTTGTTAAAAATCATATTGTTGAATGTAGCGTTGCGAGTGTTATTATTGCCGCCGCTAAGAAAATTCAGCGCCCCGCCGTTGCGGGAAACGCCGGATGTAATATTCGGATCAAGAAATGTAAAAGACGATAAATTCAAATTGCTAAAATTGATAATATTTGGCGATTGTGCGATATTAAACAAACGTCCGTTTGAGCCGGATTGAAAAATCAGCGTCGACTCTGGTTTGCCGGAAATATTTAGGGCGGTAATTGTCGATCCGGTAAAATCCCAAACAGTACCGTTGGAAATAGAAGTAACAATATCACCGTCAAATACAAGATCAATATCAACATTGCCGCCCGTAGAATCAATTTGGCTCACGTCGCCGGTTAAACTTGGAACGTTGTAATAATTATCCGCCATACCCGCAAACGTTATCGTTATAAAAATAAACCCAATAACAATAAACCGCCGCAAAATCTCAATAACTTTTATTATGCTGGTTTTCATCTTTTATTCCTGCATTTTAAACTGTTCGCACGTGAGTTTGCCTTTACAATCGCCGCCCGCATAAATTAGCGAATGTGAAAATTGTAGATCCGTCAAATTACAATTTGATAAAAAATAGACAATTACAGTTTATAATTTCTCGACTTAATACGACAAAAACGCAAATAAATCAAAATAAAATCATAATATTACGCCTAGAAAAACAAATATGAAAATTTTCAATTATTCAATAATAAGATTAAATTCAATTATACCGAATCTAACGACAAGACTTTTAAAACAATCCACAAATTACGCAGATTAGAAAGGATCAAGTGGGACAGATTGAAGGATCGCAGACGATACGCCGGCATTTCAAGATCGCGGGCGTATCGCCTATGTTCCTTCAGATTCGCAGGCGAAACGCTTGCATCCCAGGATCGCGGGCGTCTCGCCTGCATGCGGTTGTACTCAACCGCTAATGAGCGAGGTTAAAATCTCAACCGCCTTTTTGTTTTCGTTAAATTTGAAATAAAAATCTTTAATTCCTCATTCCGAATTAAAAAAGTTATTCTCTATTTCCTTAAAATTTATTCTTTTACTTGTTGTATTAATTTTTGTAGGTTATCGACTTCGTTTGAGAGTTGTTGTGTGGCGGCTTCGGTTGTTTTTGCTAGTTCGACGTTTTGTTTTGTTATTTGGTCAATAGTTTGCAAGGTTATTGACATTCTGTTTACTTCAGTTGATTGTTCTTTTGAACCGTCTGCGATTTGGGCGATTAGTTCTGTTACGCCTGATACGTGTTGCATGATTTTATTCAAGGCTTCCGCCGTTTGATTTGCAACATTTACTCCGCCGTCAATTTGTTTGTTACTGTTTACAATTAAGTTTTCCGTTTCTTTTGCGGCTTTTGCACTTCTTGCTGCTAGATTACGAACTTCCTCCGCAACAACCGCAAAACCTTTTCCGTGCGTTCCCGCCCTCGCCGCTTCAACCGCCGCATTGAGCGCAAGCAAATTAGTCTGAAACGCAATATCATCAATTGTCTTTATAACTTTTTGCATATTTTGAGCGTTTTCGCTAATCTGATTCATCGCCTCAACCATTGCCGTCATTCTGTTCTGTCCCAAATTTGCCGCTTCTCTTGCTTCATTTGAAAGAATATTTGCGTTGTTTGCGTTGTTTGTATTGTTTGCGTTTTGTTGGTTCATTTCGTTCATATCTTTTGTAATTGAGATCAGACTTTCGGCTTGTTGGTTTGCGCCGTCTGATAGTTCTTCGGTCGCTCTTGCAATATTCGACGTTTGCTCAACAGTCGATTTTATAAGATCATCAACTTGACGGATCAAATTAAAAATATTTTCGCGATCAGTTACGTCTTTGAATATTTCAATTAAACCGTCTTTTGCGCCGCTTACGTCCTTAATATAATCCGCCGTTATATCCCAAT
Organism: Planctomycetaceae bacterium; assembly: GCA_031277105.1. Lineage (GTDB taxonomy): Bacteria > Planctomycetota > Planctomycetia > Pirellulales > Thermoguttaceae > WRKP01. The sequence continues at coordinate 7,453 of JAISLW010000100.1, forward strand.
TTTTACCGTTAAATTCAACTTGACTTATTTTTTCGCCGTTTAATTGCAATAACCTAATTCCGCTTTTATCATATTTTTCGCCAATAACCGGTTCCCAAATTTCTTTGACATGTTTTCCTGCGCATTCGGAGAGCCTCTTGTTTAAAAATTCTAGTCCTGCGCGATTTATGAATATGATTTTGAAATTCATATCGACGACTGAAATCGGGTCTTGCGACGTATTGAGAATTTGACGGTATCTGAAATTGCGGGCTTCAATTGAATGATTTACGCGTTTTGCAAAAATCAAACCGATTACCACCGATACTGCTAGAATTATTGCCGTAATTATGCACGATCTGAAAAGCGATTTACGCGATAATGTTTTTGAGGTATTTATTACTTCGAGGATGCGTTGTTTTAGTTCGTTTGTGAATTGTGCGTTTCGAGTTTTTATTCCGGCGTTCATTTCGTCGATACTTTTTTTGACGGAATCCCTATAATGCATAACGCTCGTAACCGGCGCCGCAACCGCGACAATCCACACTTCAGGATAATCTCCGAATTGCACCGGAACATGAATAACCAACATGTCAACTCCTTTTTCGCCCGTCAACATGTTGCTTTTATAGATTACGCTTTTCTTTTCTTTGATATATTTTGCCGTTTCCGCCAGCGCTTCGACCGTAGAAATATTACGATACGTTTTCTCTTCAGCTCCCGTATCGTCTTTAACCATCTCATAATTTATTTTTTCATTTGGATGATAAATTATCGAACCTTGCGGACTAAAAAACATTGCAAAACCGTCGTCGAAGGGCTTGCGGCTTTTGACTATCGTTTGCAATTTTTCCAGAGCGACGTCAATTCCGATTACGCCTAAAACTTCGTCGTTATGAATTATCGGTTTGCAAAAAGAAGTTATAGGTATTCCCGCATCAACATACGGCTCGGTTATAAAATCTTTTTTTGAATTTCGCGGACCGATATAATAATTCGATTCGCTAGTCAAATAATCGTCAAGAAAAGCGCGAACAATCCGCGTTTGTTTTGTCTTTTCGTCTTCAACCTTATAGAACCAAGGCAAAAAAGCGCCTTCCGAAACATAACCGTTATTACTTCTGTCCATTTCCTCGTCGGGGTTTTCTTTGCCTATAAACTCCGCATCTTTGCCGTCAAATTTATTTTTTTCCCATCCGCAAAAAATGGCGAAGATGTCAGAATTATTATTGAGATAATACTGTAAAATCTTTTCGACCCGCTCGCGACTAGGCGCAACTCCGCGACTTTCCGCGTCAAATTTCTCAAAAAGAACCATCGACAACATATCATAAACCATAACAAACGGAGAAATCATCACCGTGTTAATTTCATTAGCAATTCCGTCGCCGACGTTGCGAAGATTTTCTATTGCCGCATCATCGGTGGTACGCCAAACGTCGTCGCCAACCTTCTTCATCTGACCGTCCAATAAACCAAACATAGCGTCATTTTGATTCTTGATAATCTCCTCGACAGAACCCAAATCAGAAATATTACGCTTCGCCATATTGAGCATGTCAAACGATAAAAAAGCCGTAGTAACCAAAACAATCGCTATCGAAAATATTACAATCCCTACTAAAAGAAATCTGTCTATTCGCATTTTTTGTTAAATTGTTGAATTGTTAAATTGTTGA
>JAISLW010000115.1 GCA_031277105.1 Planctomycetaceae bacterium
TCTAAAATAGACATATTTTAGGCTTTATGAATTATTAAAATTTATTGATAGCATAAACTCCATTGCGGCCCAAAAAATAAACACAGCGGCGAAACACCGCCTACCTTTTTACAAAAAAAGTAATTTTTAGAGACGCCCATAAGTAATTACGAATGTTGAATAGTTAATGATTTTATTTGCGGGTTGTTGGTTTTTATTTTCTTTTTTTAATTTTTGAGTTTTGCGGGCGTTTTGTTATGTATAGTATGACGGGTTTCGGGTCGGCGGTTGTTCTGAGTAATAATATCAATGTTTCTGTAGAATTGAAGACGGTTAATAACCGTTATTTTAAGTTGATGCTCCGCATAACGGAGAATTTTGGCATGTTGGAGTCGCGTGTGGAGTCGATGTTGCGTCGTGAGATTGAGCGCGGGTCGGTCAACGCAATAGTGCGGATACGTATTGAAAAACAATCTCCCAAAGCAATAATATCCGCTCCGGTTCTTTTATCTTATGCCGAGCAAATTTCTGAATTGCGAAACAAACTAGAACAAATTCGTTCATTTGAACCGCCTAATCTTTATCAATTATTAACCTTGCCAGGCGTAATTGTCGCTTCGCAAGAATTTTCAGACGAAGAAATAGATAACGTCTGGTCTGTTACAGAACAAGCAATAAACGAAGCAATTACACAACTAAAAATAATGCGCAAAACCGAAGGCGAATCAATGAAACAAGACTTGAAAACAAATATCGATCAAATTGCGGTAGAATTGACAAAAATAGAAAAATTAGCGCCGCAAGTCGCAGCAGTATATCGCTCAAAACTCGCAGAAAGAATTAACAGGGCAATGTCCGAAAAACAATTTGATGTTACGATAAACGACGCAGATTTATTGCGCGAAGCCGCTATCTATGCGGATAAATATGATATTTCCGAAGAAATTGTACGAATGAGGTCGCATTTAGATCAGTTTAATATTGTAGTTGATAAAGAAATCGCAAGCGGACGCAAACTCGATTTCTTGTCGCAAGAGTTATTCCGCGAAACTAACACAATCGGCGCAAAAGCAAACGATACCGGAATAATCATACACGTCGTAGCAATAAAAACAATTATTGAACGTATCAGAGAAATGGTGCAAAACGTCGAATAAAATGAATAATAAACTAAAATTAAAACCGCGACTATTAGTCGTATCTGGACCGTCGGGCGTCGGCAAGGGAACGCTTCTAAAGCGGGTTTTTTCGCAAAGCGGATTGCCGTTGAGAATGAGCGTTTCGGCAACAACGCGCAAGCCGCGACCAAACGAAAAAAACGGTGAACATTATCATTTCATAACAGACGAACAATTCCAAATTAAAAAAAATGCAGGCGAATTTCTCGAATGTTTTGAAGTTTTCGGCAAGGGAGTTTGGTATGGAACGTTGAGGGCTGATGTTGAAGCGGGATTGGCGGAAGGTTATTTTGTCGTGTTGGAAATTGACGTCAAGGGCGCAAATGAAATTAAAAAACAATTTCCAGACGCTATCACAATATTCGTAAAACCGCCGGATACAAAAACGTTAAAAGAAAGATTGCAAGGACGCGGCACGGAAACAGAAGAAGCAATGCAAAATCGACTAAAAACCGCTATTGAAGAATTAAACCATGCCGCCGAATTTCAATACTGTATCATAAACGACGAAATCGATCGCGCCGCCGAACAATTTATAGATATTATCAAAAAAAATATGTAACAGTTCACAGATTAGTAACTGTTCACGGACATTTTAAGCAATAGGTTTTAGGGGATAGGCTGTAGGGGTTAGGGAGTAGGGAGTAGTTTTTAAACTGTTCGCGATTGCGTTTACGTTTTACCTTCGCCTGCCTAGTTTTCGGACGGCAGGCTTTGACGCTTTGAAATCGCTGAAATTCAAGTACGATCTGATACAACCAACGTTTTTTATTACAACAAAAATGGGATATAATTTTTATGAATGGTCGCCTTATGTGCCTGTTTCGCAGAGGTTAAACGAGGCAAAGAATCAGGTTAAAAAAATACTTGGCAATAAAGTTAATCCGATTACGACGAGTAATTTGAAGATAGCCAAAACGTTTTGGGGCAAGGCGTGGTGTGATAATTTGGAATCGTACAGTGATTATTCAAATCGGATGCCGCGCGGCAGGACGTATATTCGCAACGGGTCGGTTGTGCATTTGCAGGTTGACAAGGGCGGTAAAATTTTGGCGTATGTTGCGGGGTCGGATATGTATAAAATAGAGATCAAGATAGCGCCGTTAGAGAAAAAATTATGGAACAAAATTAAGAAAAAATGCGCCGGTGAAATTAGTTCTGTCGTCGAATTATTGCAGGGCAAGTTATCGAAAAATGTGCTGGCTATCGTAACGAATAAAACGGAGGGGTTATTTCCGAAGCCTAAAGAGATAAAGTTTAGTTGTTCGTGTCCGGATATTGCGGTAATGTGCAAGCATGTTGCGGCGACGCTTTATGGCGTCGGCGTAATGTTGGATGAAGATCCGGCGTTATTTTTCAAGTTGCGCGGAGTTGATCATTTGGAATTGATTAACGGTTCGATTAGTATTCCGTCTGGCGCAAAGGATGCGGACACGTTGAAGGAAGAAAATCTTGAAGCAATATTTGGAGTAGAACTAGCAGACTCGTTAGAAGATACAAATATTGCAGAAAAAAAGAAAACCACAAAAAAATCCATAAAAAAAATAACAAAGAAAACCGCAAAAAAAACAGTAAAGAAAACCATAAAAAAAGTAACAAAAAAATCCCCAAAGAAAACAAAAAAGAAAACCCTGTAATCCGTCAAAAAAATTTAAGCAATAGATTTGAATAAAAAACGCAACCGAGACAATTGCAAATTGTCTGAACTATGATTTGTGTGATTATTGTGATTTGTATAAAAATCACAATAATCATAAAAAGCAAACTTCAGACAACATTGTCTCACGTATCCCTCCTGTCCCACTTGTCCCTAAAATAATCCTTCTAATCTAAATATAATTTGTTGATCAAATTTTTGTTGTCCACAGATTAAGCAGATTAGAAAGATTTTTAAAAAATAATTTTTTTAATCTGCGTAATCAGTGGATCGCAATTTTTTGCTCTTGAATTTTTGTAACGAAAAATCGTTAGAAGGAACGCATCCGTCTTGGCTGCAATTGGGCGTCTCTAAAAATTCATTTGTTCAGGTAGGCGGCTAAAAAAATTAAACACTGTGCCGAAACGCCGCATTACGGTTTACGACATCAATAAATTTTGATATTTCACGCATCTAAAATATATTTTAGACTTTATGAATTATTAAAATTTATTGGTATCATAAACTCCATTGCGACCCAAAAAATAAACGCAGCGGCGAAACACCGCCTACCTTTTTGCAAAAAAATGAATTTTTAGAGATACCCATTATTTTATGTGTAATGCGGCGTTTCGGCGAACCGCCGCATACCTAGACAAATGAATTTTTAAAGACGCCCTAGAGGCGAATATTTATGAGTGAAACAGATTTATTGCAAGATCGTTTGGAGCAGATGCGCGGCGATGTTGAGTTGGCGCTTTGTGGGGCGTTGGATTTTGGCGATGTTAAAGTTGCCATTTCGGAGCGTCTTATTGATGCGATGCGTTATAGTTTGCTTGGTTCGGGTAAACGTCTTCGTCCGTTGTTTGTGCTTTTTGGCAATATTTTATGCGGCGGCAATTATACGGATGCGATTCCGGCGGCTTGTTCGGTTGAGATGGTTCATGCGTATTCGTTGGTACATGATGATTTGCCGGCTATGGACGACGATGATCTGCGACGGGGACGTTTAACTTGTCATAAACGTTTTGACGAAGCAACGGCGATATTAGTTGGCGACGCTTTGTTGGCATTGGCGTTTGAGGAATTGGGCAAGTTGCCATCGCTTGAAATAGTTGGAATTTGTTGTAAAGAATTAGCAAACGCCGCCGGCGCAACTGGACTTGTCGGCGGACAAATGGACGACGTCGCAAATGAAAAAAATCTTAACGTCAAAACCGAAAAAGCGTCAATTGATCTACTTGAACAAATTCATCTCCGCAAAACAGGCGCCTTAATCCGCGTCGCATTGCGTCTAGGGGCAATAATTGCAAAAGCCACAAAAGAACAAATTAACGCATTAGACGAATACGGAAAAAATTTCGGATTAGCATTTCAAATCACCGACGATCTACTAGACGAATTAGGAAACGAAAAAACCGTAGGAAAAAGATTACACAAAGATAAAGAAATGAATAAATGGACTTATCCAGCATTGCTCGGAATAAAAAAATCACAAGACGAAGCAAAAAAATACGTAAATAACGCAATCAATGCGCTAAATATTTTTGACAATAACATAACAGAAAAAAAAATACTAATAAAAATAACAAAAGATCTAATCGGACGAGAAAAATAAAATAACCCCACACAGAAAGGGAGTAGGGGGTAGGGAGTAGGGAGTAGGGGGTAGGGAGTAGAGAGTAGTTTTTAGAAAATTAGAGAACAGTTTTTTTTACAAAAAATCGTTAGCAGGATTCGCAGGCGAGACGCCTGCATCACAGGATCGCGGGCGTCTCGCCTGCATGCGGTTGTACTCAACCGCTAATGAGAGAGGTTTAACATCTGGGCGTCTCTAAAAATTCATTTCTGTCTCGCTAGGGACAAATATTTATTGTTACGAAAATTGTTCCGATACATCCTATCCCCTAAAATCTGTCGCTTAAATTGCCGAACGGTTACTAACAATTAAATTAGGAAAGTAAAAATGAGAATTAACAAAAATATTTATGTGATATTTCTGGCGACAATAATATTGATTATTGGGCATCTCTAAAAATTCAATTTTTTTGCAAAAAGGTAGGCGGTGTTTCGCCGCTGTGTTTATTTTTTGGGCCGCAATAGAGTTTATGCTACCAATAAATTTTAATAATTCATAAAGCATATAATATATTTATTTTAGACGTGCGAAATATTAAAATTTATTGATGTCGTAAACCGTAAGGCGGCCCAGAATTAAACACTGGGCGAAACGTCGCCTCATTTTTTAAAAAAGTTTTTAGAAGTTCTCTTTATTATTCGCCAGTTATTTCAATCTATTGCTAATTGTTTTTTAGTTTGTACAATTTTCTCCTTCTATACAGATGGGCATCTCTAAAAATTCATTTGTTTAGGTAGGCGGCTAAAAAAATTAAACACCGTGCCGAAACACCGCCTACCTTTTTGCAAAAAAATGAATTTTTAGAGATACCCTATTTTTTTACCTTAAATTAAAACAGGAACAGAAATTTGGAGAAACAAAATGCAACAACATTTTGAGGAGATTGGAATAACATTTGACGACGTACTTCTTGAACCGCAATATAGCGAAGTAGTGCCGTCCGACGTTGATGTTAGCGCTCAACTTACGCAACGTATAAAATTAGCCGTGCCATTGCTTAGTTCGCCAATGGATACAGTAACGACTTCGGCAATGGCAATAGCGCTCGCCCAAGAAGGCGGCATCGGAATAATACACAAAAATCTCAAAATCGACGATCAAGCCGAAGAAGTATCAAAAGTTAAACGCAGCGCAAACGGCATCATTCGCCACCCCGCAACATTGCCCCCAAACGCTACCGCCGAACAAGCACAAACAATAATGCGACAAAAAAACGTTTCAGGTTTGCCCATCGTAAACGACGACAATAAACTCTGCGGCATCCTTACCAAACGCGACTTGAGATTTCTGGAAAATCTCGACGTAAAAATTTCCGACGTTATGACCTCCCAAAATCTTGTTACAGCAACAGGTAACGTCTCTCTTGAAGAAGCCGAGCAAATTTTAATGGAAAAAAAAGTGGAGAAACTCTTACTTGTTGACGAATCGGGAAGGTTGACGGGGCTGATTACGATTAAAGATATTGATAAAATGCGTAGTTTTCCGCGTGCGTGTAAAGATAGCGAAGGCAGGTTACGTGTTGGCGCTGCGGTTGGCGTATTTGACGAAGAACGGATAGAGCGGTTGATAGAAAAGGGAGTTGATTTATTGGTTGTTGACAGCGCTCATGGTCATTCGGCTAACGTAATTGAGACGATTCAATTGATTAAACGTCAATTTGATATAGATGTTGCTGCGGGCAACGTCGCTACATCGGAAGGCGCAAAGGCATTGGCTGAAGCGGGCGCCGATGCGGTTAAAGTCGGAATTGGTCCCGGTTCAATTTGTACAACGCGCGTTGTTTCGGGGGTTGGCGTGCCGCAAGTTACGGCAATTCACCGCGCCGCAAAAGCGCTAGAAGGCAGCGGGATTTCGGTTATTGCCGATGGCGGCATACGTTATTCGGGCGATTTGACGAAAGCGATTGCCGCGGGCGCTCATGCGGTAATGATCGGCAGTTTGTTTGCGGGATTGGAAGAAAGTCCAGGACAAGTAATCCTATATCAAGGCAGGACTTTCAAAAGTTATCGCGGAATGGGATCGCTGGGCGCTATGATTCAAGGGTCAAGCGAAAGATACAGACAATTCAAAGGAACCAAAACAGAAAAATTAGTGCCGGAAGGCGTTGAAGGACGCGTGCCGTACAAAGGAACTTTGAGTCCGTTTGTGTATCAATTGATCGGCGGTTTGCGAGCCGGAATGGGATATTGCGGCGCACAAACCATCGACGATTTACGCACAAAATCACGCTTCATAAAAATTTCTCCCGCAAGCGAAAGAGAAAATCATCCGCACGATATTGTAATAACGCAAGAAGCCCCAAATTACAGCTGCGAATAAAAATCAAACTTTTTTTATTAACCACCGAGAACACAGAAAGGAATTTTTAAATTAATTTTTTATTTCAAACTATAAATTTAAAATAACGTTTTAATTCCAATTAAAAATTTCTTAAGTGTTCTCTTTGTCGTTAAAAAATAAATTTGAATTTTGAAATAACCTGTCGCCAAAATTTATTGATTCCGCAATTTCCGCATTGTCCATTTTTTTTATTTAACCGGAATAACCGGAATTTAATCGCTACTTTTTAGCATTCAGACTACAAAAAACCGAAACCGAATATATAGATTGCACCGTCGTATTTTTTGATAATCGGCGGCGTTGGACGAAAATCAAAGTAAGAACAATTTAAAAATCCCCCTTTGGGTAAGGAGACCTTAAAATGAAAATTAGAATAGAACGATTGCTGCAATTTAGGCTGCAATTTTTGTTACAGATATTTTTTGTTGGCGTGGTTGTTGCGTTTTTTGTGGCGCAACAGTCTTTTGGCGTGGAGCGTTCTGCTGTTCAATGGCGTAGCGGCGCTAACGACGGCGTAATTAACGTCCATAGTTCTACGATGTTAGTTTCGCATGATTTACGTTGGCGTAAACCTGAAACGAATAATTCTGTCAACCGGAATTCGCAACGCATAATTCGATTGCCGGAGACGGAAACGGAAACGGAATCGACGCAAGAAGCGGAAACGTCAACGGAATTGTCAACAGGATCGGAGTCGCCAATAATACTTGTACAACATGTTGAGTCGATCTTGCCGCCGCCTGCGAAAAAAATACAGTCAACAACGGCTACTCCAATTTTGCCCGGAATGCCGTCGCCGAAACCTGTTGATTCTTACGAGCAAGATCGATTTAATCGCGGTATCCCGCAACAGAAATCGAACCCGCCGGCAGGCTCGACAAATACGCCGTCAACACAAAATTCAAGTACGGATTTTTCAACAGGTAAAAAAGTTGACGACGCCGCCAAATCAAACCAAAATAAAAATTCCACAAACGCAACCAGAACGCTAGCAGATACGCCCGCCGTAAAATCCACAGGAAAAACAAAAAATGAAAACGGACAAAATAAAACCGCTAAAAATAATTCAGACGCATTGACTAATCCGTCAAACAATACGTCGGACTTGCCGTTTGGTTTTTCAAACGATTCGTTGCCGCAATCGTTTAATTTAACGTCCGCTGATAAAGTTGCGGCGGCGCATGATTGCAAGATAATCGGGTTCAAACCAATCAACGAAATTTCATGCGATATTAAACCGCGACCAGGCGTATTGCCGGAAGAATGCCCGTTGACTTATGAACCTTACACCGGCAGACATTTTCGACAAACTTGCTTCCAATGGAAAGCGTCGGCGCTGTGTACAAAAGGAGCATATTTTGAAAACGTGCAACTTGACCGTTATGGTCATTCGGTTTGCCCGTTGTTAGAACCGGTTATTTCGGGCGCAAAATTCTTTACAACAATACCGCTACTTCCGTACAAAGCAGGTTTGACGCCGCCGAATGAATGCGTTTACACGTTAGGTCATTATCGCGTCGGAAATTGTGCGCCGCATGCGTTAGACCCGTTGCCTATTTCAGTGAGAGCGATACTTTTTGAAGGCGCCGCAATCGCAGGCGCAATCGCAATCATACCGTAAATATTAAAGAAAAATAACCGTTCACAAAAATTTAAGCGACAAATTTTTAGAGTGTAATGAATAGAAAATAAGAGAGTAGGAAATAGTTTTTTAAAATTAGAATTTGTGATGTAAATAAAAAATTTTTGTTATAAAAAATTTGTCCTACACGTCCCTCAAAAATTGTCAAAACATAATTTAATAAACAAATTTCCGTGAACGGTTACCAAAGAAAAGAACGTAGAGAAAGAAAGCCTCAATAATTCATTTTTTATTAAACGGCAAAAATCACAGAGTACGCAGAAATAAAATTTTTTAAATTTATTTCAAAATATAAAAAATATAAATTTAATTTGAAATAATGTTTTAATGACAATTAAAAATTTTCTCAGTGAACTCTGTGATTTTAAAAATAATTTGAATTTTTAGAGACGCGCTCTATTTAAAAATCTGTCTAATTTGCATAATCTGTGGATTACATTTTTAAGGCGCTTTTTTGAGACGTTCTATTTGTCTATTTATATTTTTCGTACATTAAATTGCGTTTAAAAAACGCATAACTATTCATTAGAGTATTTTTTTGATCAAACAATTACGTTAAATTTTGCTCCGCTAGGGGCAACATGTAAGTACAACCTTAATCGTCGTTGCGTCCTTAACGGGACGCTAAAAATTTGTATCATTTTTTTCTACCAACATTGTCGTCCTAACGGGACAAATATTTATTGTTACGAAAATTATTCCCCTACTCCATCATCCTCACCCTAAAATCTTTTGCTTAAATTTCCGTGAACGGTTACATTATTTATTAGCGATTAAAATGAGTTTTTAGAATTTCCCTAAAATTATTTTGCGAAAGTTTAAGATATAATCTATGTCAGAAATAACAGTTGAAAAAGTTCGTCGCCGTTCATCAGCCGATGAGATGGCAAAATTGCAAAAAGAAATATCAGTTAGCGAATTCTTTGTCCGCAATCGTCATTTGCTTGGTTTTGATAATCCCCGCAAAGCGTTGTTGACGACAGTTAAGGAGGCTGTTGACAATTCGCTTGACGCTTGCGAGGAGGCAGGTATTTTGCCTGAAATCTGGGTTCATATTGAGCAGACGGGCAAGGACAAATATAAAGTCGGCGTTCAAGATAACGGTCCCGGAATAGTTAAAAAACAAATTCCTCTTATATTTGGTAAATTGCTTTACGGTTCTAAATTTCATCGTTTGCGTATGAGTCGCGGTCAACAAGGAATCGGGATTTCCGCCGCCGGCATGTACGGTTTGCTTACTACGGGCAAGCCTGTAAAAGTTATGTCGAAAATATCACAACGCAAGCCGATTCATTATTACGTTATTCAAATGGATACCAAATCGAACCGTCCCGAAATCCTTAACGGCAGCGGCGAAGGCGAAGATATTCCGGCAAACGACGACGGGCGAAAAATTATTGAAAAACAAGAAATCGAATGGACGGACGTAAATCACGGCACGCGCGTAATAATTGAGATAGAAGCGAAATATCAACGCGGTCGCGGAAGCGTTGACGAGTATCTTGAACAGACTGCTATTTCTAATCCGCATGTTACTATACATTATGCCGATCCTGACGGCGGCGTGCGTGATTATGATCGTGTTATTGACGTATTGCCTGTTGAACCGAAGGAGATTAAGCCGCATCCGCTTGGAATAGAAATCGGTCGTCTTGCACACATGATGCATGAATCTAATGATAGCGGTTTGATACATTTTTTGACGGATTCATTTTCTAAAATTTCACCGGCGGCGGCAAAACAGATTTGTCTTGCCGCTGGAATTGACGGTAAAACGCCGCCGCGTAAATTGCAACGCGCCGAAGTGGAAAAAATATTTAACATAATTCAAGAGACTCATTTTCCGTTGCCATCGACGGATTGTATTGTTCCGATAGGCGAGGAGCAATTGCTTAAAGGTTTGCACAAGGTCGTTCCGGGTCAATTTTTTACAACGGCGACGCGTCCTCCGGCAGTGTATCGCGGCAATCCGTTTCAAATAGAAGTCGGGCTTGCTTATGGAGGTTTACCGGCGTCGCATCGCGTTAGTTTGCAAGCGTTAGAAGAAATGTTAGGCGAAAGCGACGCGCGGACGTTACGACAATTTTTGACCTCGACCTTTGACGGATTAGGCGCCGATGCGGCAGATAAAATTATAAAATCAGCAAGATTGCGACCGCGCGTCTCGCCAAAAAATATCGAGCCGAAAGAATTAACAAGACTACACGAATCATTGCAATCAATAAATCTCACCGAAGGTCAAAACATGAATATTTATCGTTACGCAAATAGAGTTCCGTTACAATTTCAGGCTGGCGCATGTTTAATTACGCAGACGGTGCAAAATTTAAATTGGCGATCTTACGGTTTAAATCAGACGCGCGGTCAATTGCCGCGAGGCGCAGTTACGGTCATCGTGCATCTCGCAAGCGTATGGGTACCTTTCACAAGCGAATCAAAAGAAGCCATCGCAGCATATCCAGAAATACAAAAAGAATTAAGATTAGCCTTGCAAGCCGTCGGAAGAAAATTAGGCGTTTTCATGAAAAGACGTGAAAAAGTTAAACAAGAAGGCGAAAGAAGAAGCATCTTTCTGAGATACTTAGGCGAAGTCGCAAACGCTATATCAAAAGTAAATAATTACGAAAAAGAAGAATTGCTAAACTTGTTGACAAATTTAGCACGACAAAAAACCGCCGTCGCTGACGTAAAATTAGACGAAAACGGAAAACCTGTAGAAGACGAAATAATAAACGAAGAAGATCTCGGTAAAAACGTAATTATTATTGAAACTGATTTAGCAGATGATAGAGGATAGTTTTTGTTAAATACGGAATGCAGAATTGAGGGGAAAGTTTTTTTGTAACAAAAATTATTTATAACATTCTTGTCCCTCATGTCCCTAAAATTTTTTGTAATTTGTGGATTGTTTTTTTTCGTAGATTACAAGATTATTTGTAAAAGACAGATTATTTGTAAACTGTAATTGGTATTATTGGAGTAAAAAAAATTATGAAAGTTTTTGCGATTAATGGCAGTCCGAAGTCGGACGGTAATACGGCGTATGCGATGAAAACGGTTTTGTGTGAGATTGCGGATGCGGGGATTGTTACGGAGTTAGTTACGATTGGCGGCGAGTTGATTGGCGGTTGTCTTAGTTGTGGCGGTTGTGTGCGGAAGCAGAACCGGCGTTGTGTAATTGACGACAAGGTGAACGAATGTTTACCGGCAATGATAGCGGCGGATGGTATTTTGGTTGGTTCGCCGGTTTATTATTCGGGGTTGAATGGCGTAATAAAGTCGTTTCTGGATCGTGCGTTTTATGTAGCGTCGGTAAATGGTAATTTGTTCCGGCATAAAGTCGGCGCCGCTGTTGCGGCAGTACGAAGATCCGGCGGAATAAATACTTTTGATCAACTAAATAAATATTTCCAAATTTCGGAAATGTTGGTTGTAAGTTCAAATTATTGGAATGTAATTCACGGCGCCGCTAAAAACGAAGCCGAAAAAGATAATGAAGGCGTACAAATAATGCAACTTCTAGGTAAAAATTTCGCATGGCTACTAAAAACATTAGAATACGCAAAACCACAAATACCGCCTCCAAATATCACACAAAAAATAAAAACAAATTTCATAAGATAACTGCTAAAAAACACAAATTTATTTTTATTAACCACAGAGAACACAAAGAACACAGAGGAGTATCTCTAGGGCGTCTCTAAAAATTCATTTGTTCAGGTAGGCGGCGTTTCGCCCAGTGTTTAATTTTGAGCCGCAATGCGTGTAAAATAATTATTAAATTTTAATAATTCATAACGTAAAATATATGTATTTTAAACGTCGTGAAATATTAAAATTTATTGTTATCATAAACTCCACTGCGGTGTTTCGCCGCTGCGTTTGATTTTTTTATCCGCCTATCTGAACAAATGAATTTTTAGAGACGCCCGTATATTTTTAAAAGGCGTCTGCGTTCCAGATGTATGTATTTTCTCCGCCGGATGAGAGGAATTTTTTACCGTCTTTGCTGAATTTGATAGAAACGATTGGCTCATATTTTATTGATTGCGGCATGTTTTTTACCCAGCCTTTTTTTGATTCTCTGATTAACATCTCCAATTTTTGGGGCAATTGTACAAACGTTTTTTGGGGTTTCCACGTTTTTGTATTCCATACGACAATCACGCCGTCGGCGCCGCCCGATAATAAATACTTGCCATCCGGCGAAATTGCTAGCGCAAGCGGAATATCACTTAAACCCGATAAAGTTGCTAATTCTTTCTTTTCGCCGATCTTCCACACCTCAATTTTTTTATTGACGCATCCCGCCGCAAACCACCCGCCGCCCGATTCCATTGCCATCGAAACAAACTCCGATCTTTTAGCCTCCGGCTTCGACTCATTCCACACGTCTGATTTATTTGGATTATCCCAAATTCTAATCGTTTTGTCCGCCGAACACGTAATCGCTTTCGACATATCCGGCAAAATTGCAATCCCCGTAACCTTACTCTTATGCCCAATTGCTACGCCTTCCGATTGTCCCGTATCCATGTTCCATGTTATAAATAATCTGTCCTCGCCCGCCGATAAAAGCCGCTTGCCATTCAACGAAAACGACAAATCCAAAACCGCCGCCGTATGCCCCTTAAACGCCGTCAATACCTTACCCGTTTTCGGATGCAACATAATTATCGACCCGTCCCGCGTACCAGCGGCAATCACCGCCGAAACCGGCGAAAAAGCAATCGACGTAAACGGCGATCCATGCGAAAACGAATACTCAACGCGACCAGTTGAAATATTCCAAACAACGCCGGCGCCATCAGCGCCCGCCGATACCACAAAATTCGGATCAACAAAAAACGCACACTTGTTACCCTTAAACTTAAAAGCCCCAAAATCCGAACTCGACGAAGTTGAATTTGTCGAATTTGTCGCAGTTGAATTTGTCGCAGTCGTTGTCAAATTAGCGTTACTAAAATTAGCCGCAATCGCGCCCGTCTTGGACTCGTAATTATTGAACCGCACAAACGGACGATCAACAAACGGCAAATTTGGAAACGGATTTTTACTAGACGGCGCCGGATACTTCGGCGCAACAAATTTCAATTTACTCGACTCAATTGCCGAAACCCGCTTGCCGCTAGAAAAAATTACATGATACGCCGTCGACGGACTAACCGCAACACGATTCATAACTTGACCGGCGTCAACGCTAACAATACGCTTGCCATCGCTCAAATTCCATTGCGCAAACGTCTTGTCCAACGACGCCGAATACGCCGTCTCCGCATCCGGCGCAAAACGCACAAACAAAACTTCAGCCGTATGACCTGTTAGACGTTTCAAGATTAGTTCCTTCGAGTCTTGTTTTGAATTAGTTGGACGCTGCCAGACAATAATACTTCTGTCCGTCGAACTGGAAATTATCTTTTCATTACGATAATCAAACGATACCGATTTCACCGGACCTCGATGTCCCTTGAAAGTATAAAGCCACTTGCCGTCGCCGACCGACCAAATCGACGTTGAAGCGTCATGCGACGCAACCAAAACGCAATCGCTCTTGCCCGAAAACGCAATATCCCAAATCGACGTACTATGCACTTTCGATAATTCCTTGTGCAATTTTTTTGTCGCTAGATCAAATAACAACGTTACGCCGTTTTCAAATCCGACCGCAATATATTTTCCATTCGGACTTATTTTAATTGCGGTAATATATTTTGTGAAAGTTTGAAATCGCGCCGATTCTTTGCCCGTTTTTACGTCGCAAATTATAAGATTTTTGTCGCGACAACCGGCTGCAAGAAATTTACCATCCGGCGTAAAAGCAAGAGACGAAACAACGCCGCGAAATTGCATACGCCACAATTCCTTGCCGCTCGCAATTTCACAAAGTATCACAAAACGATCAACGCCGCCCGACGCCAATAACTTACCATCGGGACTAATCGCAATAGCAATAATGTTCTCCTTATGATCAGATAACGTCTTGACGGCGCCGGAATCCAACTTAAACGACTCGCCAGACGATAACTCAACGCCAACAACAAAGCCCAAAAATAAATTTAAATTAAAACAAACAAAAAAAGATAAACTAATAATTATTCTCATATCAAAAAACTAAAATATTTTGTAACCGTTCACGAAAATTTAACGGACGTTTTTAATGCGGAATTATTTTTAACAAATTGTAACGATTCAGCCGAGTATTTTTTTGATCAACAAATTGTGTTAGTTGTCGCCCTGATCAGGGCTGTTACGTATTACCCATAAATGATCGAAAAAATTATTGTACTGTTCGTACTTGAAATTCATCGATGTAAAATTGCGCCAAAGTTTGCCGCCAGATAACTAGGCAGACAACTATAAACGCAAATTAAAATACGAACCATTTAAATATGGGCGGTATTATAAATTACCATTTTGATATTTCAAGACGTGAAATTAAACGAACTCTCAATAAAAATCATATGGGAACTTCTATACTGCTCGTACTTGAAATTCAGCGATTTAAAAGCGTCAAAGCCTGCCGTCCGAAAGCTAGGCAGGCGAAGGTAAACGCAAACTCAAGTACGAATAGTTTAAAAACTTATTTTTTGTAAAAAGGTAGGCGGTGTTTCGCCGCTGTGTTTACTTTTTGGGCCGCAATACGTATAAAATAATTAATTAAATTTTAATAATTCATAACGTGTAAAATAGATGTATTTTAGGCGTTGTGAAGTAATAAAATTTATTAGCGACATAAACTCTACTGCGGCACAAAATTAAACACGGGGCGAAACGCCGCCTACCTGAACAAATGAGTTTTTAGAACTTGCCATATTTGAATTTCAAGTACGAACAGTATAATTTCACGTTTAAAATAATCTTGCTAATCTGTGTAATCTGTGGATCGATTTTTTGTTTATAGATTACGCAGATAAAAAAGTTTTTTTGTTTTAGCGGGGCGGGAAAGTATTGACAGATTTTTCTATTTATCTAAAATTCCCGAAATTCTGATTTTGAATTGCGTCGTGAATAGGCGATTTTTTAAGGACAAGAGGGACAGGAGGGACAAGTGGAACAATAGGGACAATTTTTTTGTTACAAAAAATCGTCTCACTTGTTCCGCAAAAATCGCCAATATGTAATTGACTAAAAAAATTTCCGTGAATGTTTACAAAAATATAATTTGAATTTTTGGAATGAGGTTATTTTGTTTGTTATGAGCGAGGTTGATGTTCTTTTGGGTTTTGGTTCTAATCTTGGGGATCGTCGGGGATTTATTTTTCGGGGTTGGTTATATGTTTGCGGTTTATTTGGCGTTGGGGGAGTTTGTTTGAGTGGTTTGTTTGAGTCGGCGGCGGTTGGTGTTGTGGATCAACCAGATTTTTTGAATGCGGTTGGATTGATACGAACAACACTTTTACCTGAAAAATTATTGGACGGATTGCAAGAGATTGAGCGAATTTGCGGTAGAGTTCGGACGTTGCGATGGGGGGCAAGAACGCTTGATATTGACATTTTATTGTTCGGCAATACTTCAATAAACACAACACGGTTGATAGTTCCGCATCCGCTAATGTTTGAACGAAATTTTGTCTTAACGCCGTCAATGGAAATTGCGCCTGAAATGATAAAAAACGCCGCAAAAAAACATGGAATCAATTTAAAGAAGAGTTTCTAAACTGTTCACACTTGAATTTGCGTTTATCATTGCTTGCCTAATTTTCGGACGGCAGACCTGACGCTTTTAAATCGCCGATTTGCAAGCACAAGCGGTAATTTTATAAAATAAGTCATGACAATAAGAAAATATATTTATTTAGCGTTACTTTTTATTATATCGGTGACGACTGGTTTAGGAATGTTACATAGTCCTCTTATAATGTGTTATCCAGGTTTGGTATTAATATTCAGATCATGTTTACGATTATATATGTTTCCATTTGAGTTATTTGATCCTTATACTGGTTTTTCAAAAAACGATACAAAGGAATTTATAAATTATTCAAGGGATATAACACTTTTAAGTATTCAAGTAAGTTTATTAATGGTATTTATCATTCGCGGTTCTCACCATAAATTACCTTTTTATGGTGCAAGTGGATTTGACATATTTTGGTGGTGCATGATTGGCGGAATGTGTATTTTGGTCTTAATTTTGTTGAGAAACCTTGTAATAAATTTTTTAAGAGCACGAGATAATGTATCACTATCAAGTGAAAATAAAACAAATAATCATGATCAAGAATAACAGAATAGATGGTCTATTGTAATCAAAATGTAACCATTCACAGAAATTTGTTTATTAAATTACGTTTTGGCAATTTTTGAGGGACAAGTGAGACAATTTTTTTATAACAAAAAATTGTTATCTAGTTTTCTAAAAACTACTCCCTATCTCCTAATCCCTAATCCCTAAAATTTATCGCTTAAATTTCCGTGAACGGTTACTTATTTTTTTGTTTTGTTTATTTTTTCTGTAGTCGAATTTACGGACAAATCTATTATATTTGTGCAAGGCAGTGCGTTATTGTAATTATCACGTTGCGTTAATTTTGGCGAATCGTATTTTTGTTGTTGAATATTTGTTTTCTTATTTTTTGTGGTAACAGTTAAGGCCATCAGGGCGCCGGATGAATTTTTAGATTTGAAAGCCAAATATGATTCGTACAATGTTATGTCTTGTACGGGTTTTTTTATGTTGTGTTTATCGTTTACTTCTACGTATATTTTGACGTCTTCATTTGACAATAAACTTTTGAATCTTCTTGCGCAAACGATGACAAGTAATTCGTGATCGATTACGGCTTGTTCGTAAGTTGACTGTTTTGAGCAAATTAGTCTTGTGTTATTTTTTATGTTATCTTTCGGCTCGGTAATAAATGTTTCAACGCATAACTTGTCTTTATAAACCGTCAACGCAACATACGATTTGTCGTCTCTAGTTTTTATTGCTTTTAACGGTAATTTCTTAATTTCATTTTTGAGAGCGGCGGCGTCGTGTTTTGCTATTTTGAATAACGGCGCTAGATGGTCGTTATAACCATTGATAACTTGCTGCCATTTTGGAAAATACGTCGAAGCGTTGCGGGCGTAAATTTGTACTGGAATTTCGTTGTACGTAAAATTGACGAACAATTTTTCGCCTTCCGCATCGTGCCATAATCCGAGTTGGCATGTTCCTGTTTGCGGAAACATTATGAAAAATTGACGCGCCAAAATGAAAGGCTTCTTTAACGGCGGCAAAGTGATATTTTTTTGAACGTTCATTACGACGGCGTCGGTTGCTATTATGTTTGTACCTTCGATTGCAATATGCCGCAACGTATCCGATTCATTAGCGCCTGCGGCAGATGCGGAAACTAATTGAATAGCGTCAAAAAATCTAACGCCGTCAATTGTTTCTACCGGCGCCGCCGGAGTATCGGTTTTATCAAAACTAGGCGTAATTGAATTTGTTATAGTTTTCTTATTGACGGCGTATGTAACATGCAAAATAATTTCGCCAGATGTTTTGCCCGATACTTTCGTTTTAGGTTCGACCAATTCAAATTCAATACCGGTACATTTATCCGTCAACGCATCCTTCAACGAATTGTATGAAATCCTAAACGGACGTTTTATTTCTAATTTACAAGACGCTTTTAACCAACCAATATCTTTCGTATATTTTACGCCTCGACTAGAATCCGGTATGTTCACACTCTGCGTATTAAAATAAATACCGTCGTGCTTAAATACAATCTCATCGCATTCCATCCTGTCAATTACAGTTTTACGCTTGAACAAATTCAATATAACATTCAAATCAAAATTCAAATTAAGTTTCATTTTATTACTAGGAAGGATTGAGTTTTTAATAGCAACATTTTCGTTACAAAAATTCATTATGCTACTTTAGTAGAAGTAATTTTTTAACTGAAATTGGAATAATATTTTCATTTTTAAAATAATTAATTGGAACTTCATTTTTTGTAATAACTAATCCGAAAGGCGCATTATTAGCGGGATTTTTTAAAAAAGATTCAATTCCGCTATTAACGTCCGGATGTTCGCGGTATTTCACTTCAATTGGAATATTAGCGCTGCCAATCTCAAGTATAAAATCAATTTCGCAACCTTCATTAGTTCTATCATTGCCATTCGGGAGATAACTCACGCCAACATCGCCTAACGAAGTTAAAAAAGTTCCTACTATTCCTTCAATTATATGTCCGGCAATATCAGAATTAATTCCTTTACCGTATAAGTCTATATCTTCTCTCAATAACGCCTTACGAATCGCATGATCGCACAAACAAAATTTTTTCTCTCTTTTTGCACGTTTGATACGATGTCCGAATGATTTTATGACTTTAATAAGCATTGAATTTTCAAAAAGATCCAATATCAATTGAATTTGGTTATCGGTAAGCGATTCGGAAGTATCGGCGTAAATCTCCGCTCGGAGTTTATTTATGCCGATAAGGATACCTGTATATTTACAAAGCGTTCTGAAAGTTTTTCGTAATAACGCCGGTTCCAATGTTATATTTTTATCTTTGTATTCGGCGTCAAATTGGGCTTTAATTTCGTGATCGATTGTTCGGGCGACTACAATTTCCGAAAGATATTCATTTGCTTCTTCTAATGTTACGCTTTCGTTAATATGACAAAAGGGATAACCTCCGAAGTCGCAATATTTTTTATAAACTTTATCTAACAATTGCTCGTTGACAGACCAGTTTTTGAAATTTACCCAAAATTCTTTTTTACGTAAATCGTCAATATAAACGTTTGACGTATAGGCGGACAAATTTCCCATGTTGCGGAATTGACAAATTTCGGATAATCCAAGCGTAGTAATTTCATTCCAATAAGCGCGTCCGGCTAAACTCTCTTTACCGTCAAAAATACGGATTGCAGAACTACCTGTAATAAAAACATGGCATCTCCTAATATCGACAATATGTTTAATTTGTGAATTCCAGTTATCGATTTCTTGTATTTCGTCAAGAAAAATATAAATTTCTTGTCCTTTATTTGCTAATTTATTGAAAGCGTCTTGTACTATATTATGTTCATACCAATTTATAATAGCGATGAGCGGATCGTCTATTTTGAACGATTTTAAATTGTCAAATTGAATATGAAGAATTTGTTTAGGCGAAGCGATATATTTTTTTTCTAATAATTCGTAAATAATCTGTTGTTGTATAGTTGATTTGCCAACTTGCCGTGGACCTCGCAAAACGACTATCGGACAACGACCGTTTAACAACTTGTCAAATATATCCTGATAAGCGTATCTTTTATTTTGCGGAATTGTGCTATCAGGCACGTATTCCTTCCACCAAAGATTCATCTCGTATAAATTGGCTAATAAAATTTGCGGTAAATCATAGAGTGAATCGAAATTATCTTGTTGCGATTTATTATTTGTTTTTTCAATTTGTAATAAGAGTCGCCAAAAATCATTTTTGGTAAGATTTTTTTGCGTATTTTGTTTAAATGTTTTATAAAAGTAATCGAAATTGGTCGTGTAAGGTAAAAGATTTTTTTCTTCAATTGAACCTGTAATGAGCCGTAACAGTTCTGATTCTTCTTTTTCTGTTATGAAAATTGGCTGGCGTTTAATTTTATTTTGTTGTTTGGAATTTCCTTTTTTTCCGGTTGCGAGTAAAAGTTTCCAGTAATTATTTTTGGACAAAGCCGGCAAATTACTTTGAGAATATTGTGCGTATAACTCGCCGAATTTTTTATGATAAG
Source organism: Planctomycetaceae bacterium (assembly GCA_031277105.1). Lineage (GTDB taxonomy): Bacteria > Planctomycetota > Planctomycetia > Pirellulales > Thermoguttaceae > WRKP01. The sequence goes on from JAISLW010000115.1 coordinate 20,139, forward strand.
GCAACGATTCTCTTTGAATTTCGCAAGAGATAAGTTGGCGACGTACAAATTCGATTTGTTCTTTTGTATTTTCTGATAAATTCATTGTATTAAAATTTTCATGATTTTTTGTTACAGAAATTATAAATTATTACAAGAATATGCCGGCTTACTTTTGGGCAAGCCGGCTTTTTTTGTCCTTAAATTACTTGAAATTTAATTGCCGGAATTACCTATTTTTTAATTTTGGGAATAGTGGTCCGGCGTAGATTGCGCCTTCTGTTAATTCTTCTTCAATTCTTATGAGTTGGTTATATTTTGCCATTCTGTCTGTTCTTGATGCGGAGCCGGTTTTAATTTGTCCTGTTCCGAGCGCTACCGCTAAGTCCGCAATTGTAGCATCTTCCGTTTCTCCGCTGCGATGCGATGCAATTGACGTATAACCGTTTCTATGCGCCAATTGGATCGCTTCAATCGTTTCGGTCAACGTTCCAATTTGATTCACTTTGATCAAAATTGAGTTTGCAATTCCGCCTTCAATTCCGCGTTGTAACCGTTTTGTATTCGTAACAAAAAGGTCGTCGCCGACAAGTTGAACTTTGCCGCCTAATACTTCTGTTAAACGTTTCCAGCCTTCCCAATCGTCTTGATCGCAACCGTCTTCAATCGAAACAATCGGATATTTTTGACACCAACTCGCCAACAAGTCAACAACGGCGGCGCTATTTAAAGGCTTGCCGTCAATTGTATATGTTTTCGTTTTTTCGTCGTAATATTCGCTGCTTGCACAATCCATCGCAATATAAACCTGCTTGCCCGCTTCATAACCGGCATTGCCTATCGCTTCAACCAACAACTTCAACGCATCCTCGTTACTCTGAAGATCCGGCGCAAAACCGCCTTCGTCGCCGACGTTAGTCGAATATTTCTGCTTCTTTAAAACGCTCTTCAACGAATGAAAAACTTCGCAACCGCATCTTATTGCGTCGCTAAATTTATCAAAACCTAACGGCATAATCATAAACTCTTGCACATCGACTTTGTTGTCCGCGTGAGCGCCGCCGTTAATAACATTCATCATCGGCGCCGGTAAAAGTCGCGCGCCGACGCCGCCTAAATAACGGTAAAGCGGCAAACCCGCATATTCCGCCGCCGCTTTCGCTACCGCAATAGAAATACCAAGTATCGCATTAGCGCCGTACTTGCTCTTGTTTTCGGTGCCGTCAAGTTCAATCAAATATTTGTCAAGCGTAATTTGATCAAGCGCGTTGTAACCATATACTTCTTCCGCAAGTTTCTCATTGATATTGGCGACCGCTTTCGATACGCTTTTGCCAAGATATTGCGTCTTGTCGCCGTCGCGCAATTCAAGCGCCTCATGAACACCCGTACTAGCGCCGCTAGGAACTGCGGCACGACCAAAAGAACCATCCGAAAGTATCACATCTACCTCGACCGTAGGATTACCACGACTGTCGAGAATCTGACGACCTATTACTTGTTCAATTGTACTTTGCATAATAATATTTTATTCTCCATTTTTAATAGTTAATTTCCCGACGGCAAACAATTAAAGCCGCCGCAAAAAACATAAGCCCGCCGCCGGCAACACATCGCCGTTACGACACGAAGGCAAAAATTGTACAAAACACAAAAATATCGTCAATACCACATAAGATGTAGGGATAGCGAGTAGAGGATAGGGAACTGTTTTTTAGAAATCTAGAGAACAGTTTTTTGTTACAAAAAATTGTCAGAAGGATCGCAGGCGTCTCGCCTGCATTTCAGGATCGCGGGCGTCTCGCCTGCATTCAGGATCGCGGGCGTCTCGCCTGCATGCGGTTGTACTCAACCGCTGGTGAGCGAGGTTTAGATCGTAACCGCCTTTTTGTTTGCCTTTCGGCAAATTGCAGGCGGGACGCCCGCGATCCGTTGGTCTCGCCTGCATTTTAGGATCGCGGGCGTCTCGCCTGCAAGCGGTTGTACTCAACCGCTGGTGAGCGAGGTTTAGATCGTAACCGCCTTTTTGTTTGCCTATCGGCTAATTGCAGGCGGGACGCCCGCGATCCGTTGGTCTCGCCTGCAATTTAGGATCGCA
>JAISLW010000154.1 GCA_031277105.1 Planctomycetaceae bacterium
AATTATACTGTTCGTACTTGAAATTCAGCGATTTAAAAGCGTCAAAGCCTGCCGTCCGAAAGCTAGGCAGGCGAAGGTAAACGCAAACTCAAGTACGAATAGTTTAAAAGACGTCTCTAAAAATTCAATTGCCCGCTAACAGTTACTATTTTTTATCGCAAGGTTCGATATTTTTCCAATCTTTACATAATTTTTCGTAATGTTTATTGATGTATTTACTCAGTTATTCGGACGTCATGTTTTTGTATCTTCATAAACCTGATCGCGCATCCAACAAACAAGACGCTCTGCATCATCATTACAACTAACTTGATCCCTACTCTTCGACTCATCAGAATCATGTTTGGACAATTGAGCATTTTTCCAATTTTGTATAAGACCTCTTCCTTGACTGTAAATATATTGGCATCGTTCCTCTATAGTCATATATTTTGTATCTTCATAAAATTTATCACGAATTTTACGGATAATTACATCGGTATTTTCAACTATTTCTTGCATTTGTACCATACTCATTTATACGCAGGTCATAATATTTTTTGTTACAAAAAATTGTCCCCCTACCCCCTAAATCTTTTGCTTAAATTTACGTGAACGGCTATCTTTTTTTTCGTGAATATAATATGAGTTTTTTTAATTTTCTCCAAATTGGTCTTATTATGTTTTCTATAAATTTTGTTTTGTAGAATGCGATTCCTTTTTTTTTGAAGATTATGATAGTTTTTGTTTGTCGTAGTTGTTCAGTCCAATGCGTTTTATAATCTTCTAATCCTCGCAAGAAGTCAAATTCTTTGATTCCTTCGTTTATTAGTTTTTGTAAGATAAAATGAATAACGATATTGCCCGCCCTTCCTGGTAAATTTGGATCGTACCCTGTCAAATAATCATAGAATTTACCTGCATAAACAAATCCTAATTTGAACGCCGCCGGTTGCTCGCCGTAATATAACATGAAAATACGAAACTCGCCGCACGGCAAAAGCGCAACAGTTAAATCATAAATTAACGCCGCAAAATTTTCTCGCGATAAAGGCGGCAACGTCTTACGCTCTAACGCTAAAATCCCAAGACGACGCAACTCAGGAAACCACCGCTCTATCTCCGCTATATCAGGCTCGACAAGACAAGCATGATACTCTTCTATCGCCTTTTTTAATTCCTTACGTTTTTTGTAACGATTATTCTGTCCGCGCGTCGCCAAATACGACTCATACGACTCCGGCAACGAAATATAATAACGCCCCTCGCCGCAACTCTCCCAAACCGGAAACCGCCCCTTGAACGTCTCAACAAAACGCCGCATACCCAAATCCTCAACCGCATAGTCCTCAAAATAAATCCGACGCCAACCCTTTTGCAAAACAAAAAAATTCAATATCGCTTCAATAACTAACTCCAATCGCTCCGGCAAAACTACAAGACCAAGATACTCAGGACAACTCACACCGTCAAAACCAAGTACCTTTAACGTACCGTCCCCCTCAAAAAACAACGGCAAACCGCCAACCAAATTACCGCCCTCGCGAACAACCAAAACATAAAAAACGCCAAGACCGTCGCCAAAATATTTCCACCACAAAAGCAACCACTCCGCACGAAGAAAAACATTCGGATAAATACTATTATCCAATAACAAATCCCACTCAACACGAATACGCAAAAATTCCTCCGGCGAATTCAATACTTCTACTTCAAAACTCATAAAATTTAAAAGGTAAGGAAACTGTTTTTTTAATTCGGGATTCGGAATTAATGGGAATAGATTTTTCGTACAAAAAATTGTTCTCTAAATTTCTAAAAAACTACTCACTAACCCCTAAAACTTATTTAGGGAACTTCTAAAAACCAGTTTTTTATTTAAGCGCCGAGATCACAGAGAACACAGAGATGAATTTTTTAAAATTATTTTATATCCAAAGTCAAGTATAATATTAAATAATGTTTCGATTCTAATAAGACCTTCCTCTGTGTTCTCGGTGTTCTCGGTGGTTAATAAAAATAAATTTGTGGTTTTTAGAACTTGCCTTTACTCAAATTTCCGTGAACGGTTACTAATTTTCCAGGTATTTGTGCAATTTTGTCATGATATTCGGCGATTCTTTCAATTCGCTGATTGTTGAAAGATTTTCGTTTATATATTGTAAGTCCAGTTTTCCTTTCTGTCGCAATAAAATTGATCTAACGTCTATCCAATCTTTATCACGGTCGGCAAACGCCTTCAAAACAATCAAATCTTCCGCCGAACATGTTCGTAAAACATAACCCGATTCAAATTCATACAACGACGACCGCTCTATCATCTGTAATTCAAATTGTAAACCGCCAAGCGAAATATCAATACTTACGCCGTTTGACGCAAATAATAACAACATTCTACTTTTTATCGCAAATGATAACGCGCCGGTAATACGCGACTTAAAACTGGCAAGTATTGCGTTAATATATTTTTCATCGTCGATAAATTCCGTCCACAACGTACCATCAACGTCAATCGTAGTACGTAATTCTCCCCAACGAATAACAGCCAACCCGCCAATAAAAACAAATTTCCAACCGGAAAATTCAAAAAAATCTTGAACTTCTAGCGCCGCTTGAAACAGGCGATTATTATTGTTTGTCATTTTTTGTTACGTTATTTGTTTCGTAATTTAGCGAATAGGCGTTGTTGTTCGGCGAAGCCGGAAGTTAGTCGCGGCTCGGAATGGTCAATACACCATTCGCACATTGACATAAGATTTCGGATCGCTTCTTTACGGTATGCCTCGTCTTCGTCTAGCAACCGTAATTCGCTAGCCTTGATTTCGTCAAGTACCGGACTAAGCCGTTTCCAATTTTCTACCCATTCTTTAGGCGTAATTGCAGTCATGTTATACCTGATCTGACTTGAAAGTCATCGATTTAAAAGCGTAAAAGCCCGCCGTCCGAAATCTAGGCAGGCGACGGTAAACGAAAACTCAAGTGCGAACAGTTTAAAAAATATTTCTTGTACCTGCAATTAACGCTCGGAATGAATTGAGCGTATGTTCGCGATGGATACAAATTCGGTGTAGTCGCATTGCGTCTAATTTGATCGCATTACGGCGTTCTTGCAACGTGAACGCCAAACGAAAGCCTAGCCGTTTTGCCGTCTCAACTACTTTTTCCGAAAAATCATACGCGGAACCGAAAGGATACGCAAGCGATTCGCATTCCGTGCCGAGTTCGCGCTCGATACATTTTTTTGACTCTGCGAGTTCGTGATTTAATTCCGTCTGGTCAAGATTAGATAGGATGCAATGTGAAACGGTATGCGATCCGATTTCTATTCCTTGTTTGCGAAGTAAGCGGATTTCGTCCCAGTCAAGAAATTCATATAATTCCCGTTTCCACGCCGGAGTCAAATCAATCTCAACTTTATTCCGTAATTTTTGTAACAAAAAATCTTGTTCTTTAGCGCCGGTACGTTTGACGCGGTTAATTATATTGATGCAGATTTCGGTTCGTTGCGGCGATTCCGGCGGCGGCAACTGATATGTTTCACCGTTTATCTCAATTTCCGAATCGGGCAAAACAATAAGACGCTCATATAATTCTAATATCCAAAATAATTGGTTAACGCTGCCAATTAGATTTGTTGTAACGAAAATTGTCGCGGGTATTTCGTATTGGGCAAGTAGCGGTGCGGCAAGCGTAAAATTATTTCGGAAACCGTCGTCAAATGAAACGTGAACGGCGTTATCGGGCAATGGAATATCGTTTTGAATTGCGTTACGAATTTGAGTCAACGACACAGGACGCCAATGTTTTCGTAATTCTTTTAGTTGTTCGTTGAATTGAGATTTGGTAACGGCAATGCGCGTGCGGGCGTCGTTGGGCGGGCTATCGTCTGATATTACGCTATGGTAACAAAGAGACAAAAATCGCCGACGCCGAAAATAACGCGACAAAAAATTCAATCCGCTAAACTCCGCACCAAAAAGTAATGTCTGCTTCAAATTCATATTAAGATAATCGCCTTAAATTTTTGGGTAACTTCTAAAAACCAGTTTTTTATTTAACCACAGAGAACACAGAGTTCACAGAGAATAATTTTAAAAAAAATTTTAGATCAAAAAGTCAATTATAATATTAAATAACTTTTTGATTCCAATTAAAAATTTCCTCTGTGTTCTCTGTGGCCTCTGTGGTTAATAAAAATAAATTTGTGGTTTTTAGAAGTTACATTTAGGCAAGTTCTAAAAACTCATTTGTTCAGGTAGGCGGCGTTTCGGCGCTGCGTTTAATTTTTTTAGCCGCCTTGCTGCCCTGAAAGGGCAGGACTTTATTGACATTATTGTAACGAAAAATGTACTGCCACTATCGGGGCAGAGTTATGAGCGGACTTTTAACCGCAGGTCAGAGACCTGCGGTTATGAAAATTCCGTCCCTATCGGGACGAAGACAAAGCAACAAAAAAATTAAATAATAAAAAAATACCATAAACGATTACTATAAATTTAATCAAAATATTTTTATTTATAACGAAAAATAACTTGTTTTCCATTGCTCTTTCAGATTTTTATTTACGTTATAACTCTACCATGAAATTTTCAATGATTTTTTTATTATAGGCTTTCCAACCTCCTCGAAAATCGCGGCTTGACATTGCAACAAATTGGTTCATTCGTTCAGAATTTAATTGCGCTATAAGTTTATCAATTTCTCCATTAAATTTTATACAATATCCTGAATAAAAAGTAGTTTCAGGGTTTTTGTAGTATATAAAATTAGGACGCAAATTCATTGGCGAGAATATAATTTTTTCTCCAAAACTCGTATCTAATCCTTGACTTCTACCGAAAGCATACCACGCTACCGGATTGGGAACTCCGTTGTCGCGATTGTCTAACTTTGATTTGACGGACAATAAATAATTGTACGCTAACGGATAAAGCGTTTTCAATTCATGTTCAGGAATAATTGTCGCCTTTCCGTTAATTCGTTTGTATGGAAATAAAATATATTCTTTGATTTTTTCGTTTGAATGTTTTAATTTTGAACCTTTTATAATTGGCTTCAATATATTTTTTTCCAATTTTACGCGACCTTTAAATTTTGTAGATGCATAGACGTATGTATCATCAATTTTTTCAATTTGAAAAATATATGCGCCATCGCAAAGCGTTGTAATTCCGACGTGTATATTACAAATTTCTTTCAATTTTTTACCTTTTATATTTTTGGTTTTATCAGTAGAAAGTTGCCAAAACGGTTCTTGAAGTTCAGAGAAATCTATATTTTTTTCTTCAAAAATAGTTTTTGACAATGCTTTTTGAAACAGAAAATTATTATTGCTCTTTTGATTAAAAATTGTTATTGCCGAATAAGTCGTAGCGTTATCAAATAACTGAATATCGCCGTAATTAGTAATTTGTACAAGATTTTTATTTGCGGCAAAATATTGGCGTAACGGTCTCGCCGTTTCCGTAAACAAATATGTGTTTGGAGTAATTAAACCACAAATACCATTAGCGGACAATAAATTTAAGCACAATTCAAAAAAAGCAATATAAATATCCGTTGATCCGCTTTTGCAAAATCCGTAATTCTGTTGAATAAAATTGCGATGTTCCAAATCCAAATGCTGAACACGAATATAAGGAGGATTTCCTACAATAATATCAAACTTTAGACTATCATTTTCAGAAAATGAATTGGACGTTTTGTATTTTTTAATAGAATCTGCCGCTGATATATTCCATTGTATTTCAATATTTTTCTCTTTAATCAACGCATTTACATTTGCGATACACAAATCTATTACAGGTTTGTGAATATCCCATCCAAAAACGCAGTTAAGATTTTTTTTTAATTCATCATCAGGTGAAAATTTAATAATTCGTTTTACAATTTCAGTCAAAAACCGACCGTCGCCACAAGCAGGGTCTATAATTTTTTTACCCAAAATTTCGGGCGAATTATAACCAATATCGTCAAGAATTTTGCCGACAATAAAATCGGGCGTATATACTTGCCCAAAAAGTTTTTCATGCTTATATGTTTTTACTAAACTTGCCATGATATTTTTATTCTAAATTGACGGTGTAACCTTCTTGTGATAGGGAGGTCATTATTGAGTTTTTGTGTTCGTGTCCGAATGCTTCTAATGTAACAATTAGTTCGGTACCTTTGTCGCTATTACGATTGATATCGACGAATTGATTATGTCTTAGTTCAATTATATTTCCTCGTTCTTTTGCGATAATTCCTGCGACGCGATACAATTCGCCAGGTCTGTCCGGCAACCTTACGCTGAAAGTGAAAACGCGTCCTCGTCGTCTTAATCCGTGTTGTACGAGCGATGATATTGTAATAACATCCATGTTGCCGCCGCTTAAAACCGCAACTATATTTTTGCCCTGAACTCCAAGATACCGCAACGCCGCAACCGGTAATAAACCTGCGTTTTCTACTATCATTTTGTGTTTCTCCATCATGTCAAGAAACACTTCAACTAATTCTTCATCGTCAATAGTAATAATATCATCTACATATTTTTGTATGTACGGGAAAACTGTTTCGCCTGGAGTCCGTACCGCTACGCCGTCCGCTATCGTTTCAACTTTCTGCAACGACGTAACTTTATTCGCCTTCAACGACGTTTTCATACAAGCGGCGCCGGACGGCTCGACGCCTATAACTTTAATATCCGGTTTAAGCGTCTTCGCCAACGTCGCAACGCCCGCAAGAAGACCGCCGCCGCCAACAGGAACAAGAATAATCGACGCCTCCGGCAACTTGTTAAGTATCTCAAACGCCAACGTGCCTTGACCCGCCGCTATATCGAGATCGTTGAACGGATGTACAAATTCGTAGCCCTTCTCCTTCGCCAGATTCAACGCAAACGCATAAGAATCATCGTAAATATTACCCGCAAGAATAACGTCCGCGCCGTAAGATTTAGTGTTATTGACTTTGACCAGCGGCGTAGTTTCCGGCATAACGATAGTCGCTTTGGCGTTAAAATATTGAGCGGCGTAAGCGAGACCTTGAGCGTGATTTCCGGCAGACGACGTAATCAGACCTTTTTGGCGCTGTGTTGTTGTAAGTTTAGAAACTTTGTACAGAGCGCCGCGAATTTTATATGAGCCGGTCAACTGCATATTCTCCGTTTTGAACCAGACGTTATTACCGGTCTGTTCCGAGAACGCCTTGCTGAAAACTAAACCCGTATCTAATATCACGTCGCCCAATACGCGACGGGCTTCTTGAAATCTGTCAAGAGTAAGCATTGTTTTAATTCAAAATTTTTCTGTTATAAAAATTGTCTAAATTGTGTAAAAGTTCAAGTAAATTCGGAATTAAAAAAATCTTTTTAATCTGGTGTAATCTGTGGACAAAAAATGATCCATTAATTACACAAATTATCTTAAATTTGAAATCAAAATCTTTAATTCCGCATTCCGAATTCAGCATTCCGAATTCGGAATTTCCTTTTTCCTTATTTTTTCAATGTTTTGTAGTATTCGACGTATTGATTTAATATTTTTTCTTCGTTGTAGTTTTGGAAAGTTATTTCTTTTGCGTTTTTTCCTAATTGTTTTGCGAGTTCTGTATTTTCTAGTAGTGTGATGATTTTTTCGGCTAATTTTGTTGGGTTTTCGGGTGGTACGAGGAATCCGGAGTGATTATTTTGGATAATTTCGTTCAAGCCGCCGACGTCTGAAATTACTATTGGTTTTGCCGCAGCCGCGTATTCTAAAACTGCGTTTGAGAAACTTTCGGAGTGGCTTGACAGTACGGCAACGTCGAATAAGGCGACTAGTTTAAGCGGATTATCGACGCCGCCGTACCAAATAATATTTTCTGAAACTTTCTCTTGAATTGCGAGTTGTGTTAGTTCTTTTTGGTGTGTAGCGTCTGCTTCGCCGACGAACAGAAACTGAGTATCAGGGAATTTTGCAAGTATGATTTTAGCCGCTCGGATGAGAGTTGCGTAATCTTTAATCGGGCGTATTGTCGCAACCATACCGACGATTTTTCTGTTATGCGAAGTAGCGTTTGGCAATGGCAATTCCGCAAGTGATAGCGGTTTTGAGAGACCTGATTTAATTCTATCGAAAGCGATTGGGTTGCGGATAACTGTAATTGATTTTAGCGGCGTTTTATCGTTATGAAAAGCCGCTTGGCGTGCCGCTTCGCTATTGGCGATGTAGCGCACGCCGAGTTTACGTGCAAGCCAAAACATCCAGCGATACCGAAGCGGGCGGTCGTAACCGCAATCGCGACGGTTACCGATAACAATTATGCCGCGATGCGATAATGCCGCCGCCAATGCAGCCGCAAATTCGCCGGTAGGGCTGAATGCTTGAATCAATTCTATTTTATGTTTGCGGATATATCGTAACAAAAAATAGAAACGACGCAACCAAGAAAAAAAACCCAAGCCAAATTTCTGACCAAGTATTATGGGGGCGGGTTCGGATATAAAATCATTGGGAACGTGCAAGGACGAAAAAATAATAAAGCGCTTTTCAAATTCAGAAGTTGGAATCTTCCGTAAAAGCCAAAATAAATGTTGTTCGGTGCCGCCTCGCAAAGAATATATATCATCCGCCAAATAAAGAATACGCATAAACGTCATAAATTCACAAATATCAAATTAAAATCATTCACAAAAATTTATTTAACAATTAAAGGGACAAGTAGGACATGAGGGACAATTTTTGTTACAAAAAATCGGTAACCGTTCACGAAATTTTGGAAGCGTTGCGTTTTAGCGGATATGGTGTAGGGGATAGATTTATTGTTACGAAAATTGTCCCGATTCTCCCTACATTCTATCCCCTAAAAATCTTTTGCTTAAATTTTCGTGAACGGTTACAAAAAAATAGTATTGATTGAATTTTACAAACAATTATATCCGTCATTCCATTGTCATTTCAGGACGCTGATTATTTGATAATCGCTAACCCGCCGTGTTGCGACGGGCTGTTACGCATTGCCCATAAGTGGGCGAAAAAATAATCAAATAATTATTGTAACAAAAATTAACGCTAATATTACTCGTATGCCGAATATTACGCAAAATTTCTTGGACGCATCTTACTAAACGGATCTCCGTGAACGGTTACAAATAATGTTTCGATTCAAATAAAAAATTTCCTCTGTGTTATCAGTGATCTCTGTGGTTAATAAAAATAAGGGCGTCTCTAAAAATTCATTTGTCTAGGTAGGCGGCGTTTCGCCGAAACGCCGCATTACGCATAAAATAATTATTAAATTTTAATACTTCTCCACTTAAAATAAACGTACTTGATACTTTGTGAAATATTAAAATTTATTGGTATCATAAACTCCATTGCGGACCAAAAAGTAAACGCAGCGGCGAAACACCGCCTACCTTTTTAAAAAAAATAAATTTTTAAACTATTCGTACTTGAGTTTGCGTTTACCTTCGCCTGCCTAGCTTTCGGACGGCAGGCTTTGACGCTTTTAAATCGCTGAATTTCAAGTACGAGCAGTTTAAAATTCGCGGATTAAGCCGTCGATTAGTTCTTTTGCTTTATCCCAATCGACTTTACTCGCCCAATATGCGCTTTTGCCTTCGTCGGTAATTGTGTAATATCGTCGTCTTGCGCCGGTCTCTTCGGTTCCCCAGTACGATTTAACTAATCCAGACTTTTCAAGACGACGAAACGCAGAATAAAGCGTCGCCTCCTTTAACTCATAAATATTTCCAGTCATTCCTTGTATTCGTTTATTAATTTCATAACCGTATGTATCGCCCTTCACCAAATTAGCAAGAATAATCGTCTCCGTATGACCGCGAATTAAATCAGAAGTCATAAACGAAAAACCCGGTAAACCCTGCTTAACAGATTTCCGGTTGCCGCCAGTTTTGGATGGTTTTTTTTGCATAAAATACCTTTTGATTATTTCGTAACCGCTCACGAAATTTTAAACTATTCGTACTTGAGTTTGCGTTTACCTTCGCCTGCCGTCCGAAATCTAGGCAGACGAAGGTAAATCGCAAATTAAAGTACGAACAGTTTAAAATATTGTCAATCGAATTATTATCGGTTAAATTGGTTATTATCTATTAAATTTATCGTAACTGTTCACGGAAATTTTTTAGCCAATTACGTATTGGCAATTTTTGATGGATAAATGAGAACGATTTTTTGTAACAAAAAACTGCTCTCTAGTTTTCTAAAAAACTACACCCTATACCCTAACCCCTAAAATCTTGCGATTAAAATTTACGTGAACGGTTACAATGAACGGTTACAATTTATCTAATTGATACAAATTATAATCTAATAGCATTGTTTGGCGATATACCTCGCCTGCTGATGTAGTTATTTTTTGGTTTGGGCGTTATTTTACTACTACCTCGCTAGCAAAAATACTTCGCCACGCGATGTAGGAATTTGATAATAGCTGGCAATGGTTGGTAATAGATTTAATTTATAGACGTTCTCTATTGATTATGTTGCTAAATCTAGTTAGTAATGTACAATTTTGCCCCTTGCGTTTCTGGAACTCTACAAACCACAAATTTATTTTTATTAACCAAAGAGAAAACAAGGACAATTTTGTAACGGTTCACGGAAATTTAAGCGCTAAATTTTAAGGGATAGGGTGTAGTGAATAGAGAGTAGTTTTTTGGAAAACTAGATAACAATTTTTTGTAACAAAAAACATCCTCTTAATTCCTAATTAAAAAACCTACCTCCCTACCCCCTACTTTTTCCCCCTTCCCTACACTATTTTTTATAAATGAAAAATACAGATCAGATATCAGCGTTACGTTGGAAGAAAATTCCTGTTTTGGACAATGGATTTGTTTGTCTTGTCGATGTGATGGGCGACGACGCCGCAATAGTTCAGGCTGCGCGAGTTAGTTACGGCGACGGCACAAAAAAAACGTCGAATGACCGTACTTTACTGCGATATTTGTTGCGGCATCAACATACGACGCCTTTTGAGATGGCGGAGTTGAAGTTATTGGTACGCGTGCCGATGGATTGTTGGCGGCAATGGATTCGGCATCGCACGGCTTCGGTCAACGAATATAGTACGCGATATTCTATTGCAATCGATGCCGTTTACGGCACAAATCCAGACCAATGGCGAAAACAATGTGAAACTAATCGACAAGGAAGTTGCGGTAATTTTGACGAAGTTACCGGCAAAGAGTTGACGGACAAGGAAAGCGAATTTCACAACGTCGCAAGAAGTTTGTACGAAGATCGGATTGCAAGCGGCGTAGCGAGAGAGCAGGCAAGAAAAGACTTGCCGCTCTCAACTTACACGGAGGCGTATTGGAAAATCGACTTGCACAATTTATTCCGGTTTCTTTCATTACGCATGGAAGCAAGCGCCCAATACGAAATCGTACAATACGCAACCACAATCGGCGAACAAATAGTTCAACCGTTATTCCCGTATTGCTGGGAAGCATTTTTAGATTATCAATTAGGCTCAATCAGATTAAGCCGACTAGACCAAGCCGTAATCGAAAAACTTGCAAAAACAGGAAATATACCGGCAAACAGAGAACAATTCCTAAACGCACAAGACAAAACATGGCAAAATATCGAAAAATGCAGAGAACGTGAAGAATGCTACGAAAAATTAAAAAAAATAGGTATCGTAAAATCATCGCAATAATTACTCAGAATTGCAAGAATAAAAAATTGTAACCATTCACGGGAATTTAAGCGATTGATTTTAGGGGTTAGGGAGTAGAGGATAAGGAGTAGTTTTTTTGTTATAAAAAATTGTCCCACTTGTCCCTCAAAAATTGTCAAAACGTAATTTAATAAAAAAATTTCCGTGAACGATTACAAAAAATAAAAGATAAAATTTAAATATAAATAGCCGAGGCGGGAGTCGAACCCGCACCCCGTAATCGGGAAGGGATTTTAAATCCCCAGCGTATGCCATTTCGCCACTCGGCCAACAAGGCGGCATATTCTAACAGAACAATTAAAATTGGAAAGTGGGATACTAGGAATTAGGCGATAGCGATTAGGGAGTAGTTTTTTAAATTTGTTCTTAATTTAATTTTCGGTAACCGTTCACGGAAATTTGTTTGTTAAATTACGTTTTGGTAATTTTTGAGGAACAAGTGGGACTTGAGGGACAAGTGAGACAATTTTTGTAACAAAAAACTGTTCTCTAGTTTTCTAAAAAACTACTCCCAATCCCTACTCACTAACCTCTAAAATCTAGCGCTTAATTTTCCGTGAACGGTTGCTAAAATCTAATTACCGTTTACCTTTTTTTGGCGTTTCAGTTGACGGATCGTAACGATCTACCTCGATATTAAAAACCTGCGAACCTTTGACATTCAAAACTAGACCGGACGTTTCAGGTTTTTCATATTTGGAATGAATTACCATTTCAAATTTTGGCATACCGCTATTTCCGCTTGGCGGAATAACTTTCATCGTGTCCGTAATATAAACCTTATATTCGCCAGGCGGCAAACCGTCGCGGGCTTTCAACGACCCGACAACGTAATTGCCGTTCTTGTCAATTGGCCCTCGTGCAATTGTCTTGTCCGTAACAAAATTTACCATCCCGTATGGAACCGGCGATTTGTCATCCGAAAAAACAACCTTGCCGCTAACTCTAGGATTGCCGCATCCGACAAATATTAGCGCAACAAAAATTAACAAAATACATAAATTTAATTTTCTCAAAATATTTTCCTCCATTTTTAATTTGTGGGCATCTCTAAGAATTCATTTTTTTGTAAAAAGGTAGGCGGTGTTTCGCCGCTGTGTTCATTTTTGGGCCGCATTACGTATAAAACAATTATTAAATTTTAATAATTCATAATATACAAGATAGATTTATTTTAGGCGTTGTGAAATATTAACATTTATTAGCAACATAAACTCTATTGCGGCGTTTCGGCGAAACGCCGCCTACCTGGACAAATGAATTTTTAGAGA
>JAISLW010000200.1 GCA_031277105.1 Planctomycetaceae bacterium
TATTGCGTCCTTAACGGGACGCTAAAAATTCGTATCATTTTTTTCTACCAACATGTTGTCCCTAACGGGACAGATCGGACAAATATTTATTGTTACAAAAAATACCAGATCGCAGGCATTTTGCTGTGTTCCTTCAGATTCGCAGGCGAAACGCCTGCATCCCAGGATCGCGGGCATCTCGCCTGCATGCGGTTGTACTCAACCGCTGGTGAGCGAGGTTTTGATCTCAACAGCCTTTTTGTTTGCCTTGCGGCAAAGTGCAGGCGAGACGCCCGCGATCCGTTGGTCTCGCCTGATTTTCAAGATCGCAGGCATCTCGCCTGGGTTCATTCAGATTCGCAGGCGAGATGCCCGCGATCCTTCAGCGAGACGGTTGCGTTCCTCAATTTTTTTTGTTACAAAAAAAACTAATTTCTACACCCTAAAACCTATCCCCTACACCCCAAACCTTAAAACTTTACTTTGTAAATTTTGGCGGATTTGTTAGTATGTTTTCTATTGTTGTTATTAGATCGTCAAACGATTTTAAGTCTAATCCTCCATATTTTGCGCCGTCTAACGTTTCTAGTACGTTGCGTAAATCGTCCGCTATTTTTTCATTGCCGCCGTACTCTACATATTTTTTCCAAGCGTCTTTTGTCGTCATAGCATTTTCCGAAAGACATCCCAAATCGGCAATATAACCAAATAATAAATTTTGCAATTCGCCGCTATACAACATTACAATATCTGCCGGTTTTGCGTTTTTTAGATTTTTTTGCACGTCTAGCAATCTATTTTTTGCCCTGATAATTGCTCCAGAACGTCTGCGTTTTTGCGGGTCAGAGTTCAAACGGCGTTGTAAAAATAAAATTGCACATAAAAATAAATACAACAAACAAAGCACAACAATAAATAACGCCCACTTGAAATAATTAACCGATCTGTCAACAGCATCAAAACGCCCCGTCATGTTCGCCATCAAACCGCCTTCCGAACGCACGAAATTAGCGCCTGGCGAATTATTGTTACCGAAAATAAAATTGCCGCTCAACTGTTCTACATCCGAAATATCTAAACTAATCGCATCACTTTGCAAAGTTACAAAACGTTCTTCCTGAACGTCAAAATAAGTTACCGGTATCGACGGAAATATAATATTGCCCGAACCCGTCGCCCGAATCGGATAAGTAAACGTACAAGATTTATCATCGCCCTCTTCCGTCGGCGTATGCGTTTTAAAATTTGCGGCGACTTCCTGGTTCAAATTTAAGTCCGGCGGTTTAATATTTCCCGTCGAACCTTCGCCTAATAATTTTAACGTCAACGTCATCGGCTCGCCCCGCTTCGCCTTACGCGGCTGAATATCCGTAACTAAATTAAATTTGCCAAAAGCGCCAACATAACTCGCAGGTCGATTCAAAACCGGAACGTCTATTACATTGACCAACACGTCCTGCGCAACCGCATAAATTCTACGCAAACTCGCCCCCTCGCGACTAGCGCTGTCTGCCGCCGCAAAATTACCCTTGAGAACCGCGCCAAATTTATAATCGCCAATTTCACTCGATAAAAATTTACGCTCAAAACGATACTCCCAATAAATCGCATCTACTCCATTATTATCACGCAACGTTACCTTCTTCGGCGGCGGCGCAAAATGCAAAACTCTACCCCGCATCATATCACTCATAATATCGCCAAAACCACTACTGGAAAAACTCGAACCGAAAAAATCATCGTCAAATCCTATCCCACGCGCCGCATAATCGTTAATAGAAAAACCGCGTTGCGAACGCCCCGCCCTTATCGACGACAACCATTCATTCATCGGCGTCGCCGGACGCAACCCCCGCTGTAACGCATTGTCATTCGCCCAACCCAAAATAATATTCGGCGGGTCGCGCAACACCGCCAAAGGACTCGCATCCGATTGCATTATCGCAGAAGGCAACGACTTAACCTGAACAATAAGAACAACATTAAAATACTGAAAAGGATAAACCCGATTACGATCCGCCTCGACCCGCATCTTGACAATATCCTGCTCCTCCGGCAACTTAACCGTTACCGGAACAGAACCGTCAACATTGCCAACCCCAGACTTGTCAGCAATAATAACCTTGTCAATAACAACACGATTACCCTTAGATAAAATAACCGGCGCCGGAATCAATAACTTGCCGTCGCGCTTCGGCAATAACTCATAAGTAAAAATAACGCTAGATTGAGTCGACGATTCATTGCGTATTTCCTTGCCGTTAATTACAACCCGTATCGACGACGAAGAATTATTCACCGCCTGCTTCGGCAAAACATTTATATCAAAATCAACATAACCGCTCATATCAGGCTCAATAGAATCGTCCAACGGTTGAGCCGTATCCGTTACAACAATCCGATAAAAAATCCGCTCGCCCTTGTAAATAACAGCACGATCAACCATAACCGACGCCGATATACCGGCAAATATTACACTACCAAATAATTGAAAAAATAATAATAATAAAATAGTCCTAAACATTGATCTTTTTTTGAAAAGTGAGAAGGGAAATTCGGAATTCGGAATTAAAGATTTTGATTTCAAATTTAAAATAATCCTTGTAAATTTTTTAATCTGTGGACAAAAATAATGATCCATGATCCGCAGATTAGAAATATTAAACTGTTCACACTTGAGTTTGCGTTTACCTTCGCCTGCCTTGCCTTCGGGCGGCAGGCTTTGACGCTTTTAAATCGCTGATTTTCAAGTACGAATAGTATAAAAAGATTATTTAAAAAAATAATTCCTAATTTATTTTAATTCTTTGATAAAATTTACGATTGACTGTTTTGCGTTTTTTGGGTTTGTTTCGATGAATTTTTGTATTGCGCTTCCGATGATTGCGCCGTCTGCGATACTTCCGGCTGTTTTTACGTCTTGCGGCGTTGAGATTCCGAAACCGATGCAGATAGGCGTTTTTGTTTCTTTTCTCATTGATTTAATTTCGTTGTTTAATTTATCCCAATCGATTTTATTACTATTTCCTCCCGTTACGCCGTGTCTTGAAATAACATAAACAAAACCGCTTGCATCGTTCAAGATTTTTCGTCTTCTTGTCATATCTGTTGTCGGCGCAATTAGACGTATTAGATGGAAATTTCCGCGCGGCGTTTCTGTTTCTTTGTTTATGAATTTAGCGGTATGTTGCAATATCTCATCCGAATTGTCCGCCGGAAGATCGACAACCAAAACGCCATCAACGCCTGCGTCAATAGCGGCGCCCAGAAATTTCTCAATCCCAAAAACAAATATCGGATTAAAATAAGAAAACAAAATTATCGGCAAATCATGACGTTTGCGCAACTCCCGAACAAATTCTATTCCTTTCGCAAGCGTCATGCCCGCCTTGATCGCCCTGCCGGACGCACGTTGAATTACAACGCCATCCGCCATCGGATCAGAAAACGGAATCCCGAGTTCAAGAATATCAAGCCCGCCGCCGCAAGCCGCATCTATCGCATCAAACGACTCCGCTAAATTCGGATCGCCCGCCGTAATATAACCAATTATCGCCGCACGATTCTCACGACGCGACCGCTCAAACGTTTGTTGTAAATAATCCATATTATTTTTTGTTACAAAAAAGATTGTGATTAAATAGAGGATTGGGAATAGCGAGTAGTTTTTTTAATAACCGCCGACGAAAATTTTGTTTATTAAATTTACGTTTTGATAATTTTTGAGGGACAAGTGGGGCAGGAGGGACAAGTGGGACAATTTTTTTTGTAACCAAAAAACTATTCTTGGTTATCTCTATACAGCTCGTACTTGAAATTCAGTGATGTAAAAGCGTAAAAGCCTGCCGTCCGAAAGCTAGGCAGGCGAAGGTAAACGAAAACTCAAGTGCGAACAGTTTAAAAATTCATTTTTTTGTAAAAAGGTAGGCGATGTTTCGCCGAAACGTCGCAATACGTATAAAATAATTATTAAATTTCAATAATTCAGAACGTGTAAAATAGACGTATTTTATACGTTGTGAAATAATAAAATTTATTGGTATCATAAACTCTAATGCGGCGTTTCGGCGAAACGCCGCCTACCTGGACAAATGAATTTTTAGAGATGCCCTATATATATTTTGCTAAACTGATCTCCGTGAACGGTTGCAAAAAAATTATCCTATATCTCCTATTCCTTTTTTATCTCCTAATTCTTTTACAAAGAAGTCGTTCATTGCGGCGATAACTTCGTCTGGCGCGTCTTCTAATAACAGATGATGCGCATTTTCTAAACGATATACATTCGCATCGGGGAAATATTGCAAAAACCGTTTCAAAAATTCCGGCGAAAAACACCAATCCAACATACCCCAAATAAAACACATCCGCTTCTCCCTAAATTGCGGTAAAAAATCCTCTATCTCCGAAAGAATCTCATAACTACAATGATGCGGCGATAACGGGATGTCTTGCACGAATTTATAAATTGCAACACGATTTGACCAAGAATTATAAGGAGCAAGAAACGCCGACCGCACATCAAAAGGTAAATGACGACGACTCGAAACCGCCATCCACATCGTCGCAATAGAAAAAATATTCAAACCCTGAACCAAAAAACGACCCAAAAAAGGTAAACGACAAAAACGAATCCGTAACGGACAATCAATACTCCTAAACGCCGCCGTGTTCATAAGCACAAATCGATCAAAACGATCAAATAACTTGACCGCAGCGCCCATGCCAATCACACCGCCCCAATCATGACCAACTAAAGTTATTTTACGCAAATCACGATCCTCAATAAAACGAACCAAATCATCAACTCGACGACTCAACGTATATTCATAAACCGACTCAACAGGCTTGTCAGATAAACCACAACCAATATGATCCACCGCAACACAACGATACTTGCCGCGAAACGCTAATATCAAACGACGCCACATATACGACCACGTCGGATTACCATGAACCATTAAAAGAACGCCGCCATCATCATCGCCGCTAACGTCATTACCGCCGCCCGAAGATAAACCATTACCCGCACGCTCGTCAATATAATGATAACGTAAACCGCCAACCTCAAAAAAATGAGAACTAAATTGATAACCGTCAAAATCACTCAATTGATAAACACCCAATTGTTAAAATTATTCATACCTGTATAACCATTCACGGAAATTTGTTTATTAAATTACGTTTGGCAATTTGGGATGGACAAGTGGAACATAAGGGACAAATGAGACAATTTTTTTATAACAAAAAATCTGTTCTCTATCTTTCTAAAAAACTACACTCTATCCCCTAAAATCTATCGTTAAAATTTCCGTGAACGGTTACGAATTTTTAAACCGGCACGTCAACTGTTTCTATTATTCGTTCTATCAACGCTTCGGCATTTTGGCGCTGGCTGCCGTGCGAATAACTGTTTGGAATAACCCTGTGAGCCAACACCGAAATCGCTAACTCCTTAACGTCGTCCGGCACGACAAATTCCCGCCCTTCTATCAACGCAAACGTCTGCGCCGCTCGACTCAATGCGATTGCTCCGCGCGTACTCACGCCAACCAATAACTCGTCGCTGCGACGCGTCGCTTCCACTACGTCAAGAATATAACTGTTAATTGCATCGTCAACGCGAACTTTTGAAACGGCGCGCTGGATTTCGATTATTTGCTCGCATGACAAAACCGCCTGTAAATTGTCTATCGGATGCGAAGTCTGATGTGAACGCAATACATTCAACTCGCTCTCGCGATCCGGATAACCAACCGAAATCCGCAACAAAAAACGGTCAAGTTGACTTTCCGGCAACGGGTACGTTCCTTCGTATTCCATTGGATTTTCTGTTGCAATTACCATAAAAGGCGTAGGCAATAAATGCGTTATGCCGTCAATAGAAACCTGATGCTCATTCATCGCCTCAAGCATTGCGCTTTGCGTTCGCGGAGTTGTGCGGTTAATCTCGTCGGCAAGTAGAATATTGGCAAATATTGCGCCTTGTGCGAAACGAAATTCCTGAGACTGCGCATCGTAAATACTGCTGCCAACTATATCTGCCGGTAAAAGATCGGGCGTAAATTGAATACGTCGAAAGTCGCCCGATATACTACGCGCTATTGCCTGCGCTATAAGCGTCTTGCCAACGCCAGGAACATCCTCAAGCAATACATGTTCCGATGAAAAAAGCGCCACAAGACAACGCCTAATAACAGCGCTCTTGCCAAAAACAGCAAGCGATATATTAGACTCAAGACTACGGATTAAATCAACAATATGACTCATATAATTAAACTAATTATCATTCAAAAAATGTGAATGTTTACAAATAGGGGATAGTTTTTTAAATTCGGAATTCGGAATTCGGAATTCGGAATTCGGAATTAAGATTTTGATTTCAAAATTGAGGAACCCTACCGTTGCGGCTGTAATGCAGCTAATAAATCGCGGTTGAGTACAACAGCAAGCAGGCGTGGCGTATTTGTTTCTTTTTATAATTCCGCATTCCGAATTCCGAATTCCGAATTACTTAATTCTTCGTGTATATTTTTTGCGGCTATTTTTCCGGCGCCCATTGCTAGTATTACGGTTGCGGCACCGGTAACAATATCTCCGCCTGCCCATACTTTTGGTTTAGTTGTTTTTCCTGTTGTTTCGTCGGCGATGATGTATCCCCATTTGTTTAGTTCTAAACCGGTTGTATTTTTTGTCAAAAGCGGGTTAGCCAATGCGCCGGCGGCGACGATTACGCAATCTGTTTCAACTTCAAATTCCGAATTGGGAATTGTAACGGGTCGTCTTCTGCCGGAAGCATCGGGGTCGCCTAGTTCCATTTTGTTGCATAGCATTGATTTAATTCGTCCTTTGTCGTCTCCGATGTATTTGATCGGGTTTGTCAGGAACAGAAATTCGACGCCTTCTTCTTCTGCGTGGTGTATTTCTTCGGTTCTTGCGGGCAATTCTGCGCGGGAGCGTCTATAGACGATTTTGACGGTATCGGCGCCGAGTCGCATTGCGCTTCGTGCGGCGTCCATTGCGACGTTTCCGCCGCCGATTACGCTAACATTTTTTCCGCGAACTATTGGCGTATCGTTATTGGGGAAGTCGTAAGCCTTCATCAAATTTGATCTGGTCAAGTATTCGTTTGCCGAGTAAACTCCGCTTAAATCTTCGCCTTCAATTCCGAGAAACATTGGCAAGCCTGCGCCGACGCCGATATAAACTGCGTCGAATTTATCGTCGTTTAATAGTTCGTCGACTGTGATAGTTTTGCCGATAACTTGGTTCAACTCAATTTTCACGCCGAGTTTAATCAGATAATTTACTTCGTTTTCTACTATTATTTTGGGCAAGCGAAATTCGGGGATACCGTACATCAGCACGCCGCCGGCTTTGTGGAACGCTTCAAAAATTGTAACTTCGTAACCCAGCATTACCAGATCGCCTGCTACTGTTAAGCCGGAAGGTCCGGCGCCGACGACGGCGATATGTTTTCCGTTTGGCGATTTTTTTTCGGGAATTTGGGTCAAGTTATTTTCGCGTTCATAATCGGCGGCGAATCTTTCGCAACGTCCGATGGCAACAGGTTCAAATCTTACGCCAAGTACGCATTTCGACTCGCATTGACTTTCTTGTGGGCAAACGCGACCGCAGACGGCGGGCAAGGCGTTGGTCTCTTTGATCTTTCTAGCGGCGGCGGCGAAATCGCCGGTTTTCATTAACGTAAGAAACGCCGGTATATTCACGTTGACGGGGCAACCCGAAACGCAGGCGGGGCGTTTACAATTTAAGCAACGAGACGCTTCCAACTGCGCCATTTCAGCGGTGTAACCGAGCGGTACTTCGAGAAAATTCCTAGCGCGAATTTTCGCGTCTTGTTCTGGCATCGGCGTCCGGCTATTTCGTTTAGACGCCGGTTTCAACGACGTTGCAACGGGATCGCCAATTGAGTCTGATGTAGATTGCAAGGGTTTTAATTTATGGTTTGCGCTTTTAATTTTTTTCAAATGCGTTTTTATTACGTTTCAATTTCATGTTTCGATTGTTGTCAATTTCATTTATTGTTGCGCGTAATATTTTGTAATTTTATTATTAAATTTTAAAAGCGTATATGTTGTAATTTAAGGGTAAATATTCTGTAAAATATTTGTAACAGTTCTCGAAAATTTAAACGCCGGTTCTAGGGTGTAGGGTGTAGGAGTTGGTGATAGGGGATAGCTTTTCTAAAATTAGATGATTTAGAGAAAAAACTTTTGTTATAAAAAAATTGTCCCTCTTGTCCCTCTGTCTCACTTGTCCATCAAAAATTGGCAAAACGTAATTTAATAAAAAAATTCCGTGAACGATTACAAAAATCAAACAAATCAAATAAATCATAAAAATCAAAGTTCAGACAACAACAGTTTAAAAGGGGCGTAAATTTTAATGTACTTTTTAAATTTAGGAATAGGGGAGAATATACGAACTTTTCTTTAATCACGAATGGGTATCTCTAAAAATTCATTTTTTGGAGAACCGATCAATCATTTGATGTTTCTCCAAAAAATGAATTTTTAGAGATACCCGAATAAAAAAATAACCCAATACAGACATTTCTGTTCTGTATCGGGTTATTAACACGGTTTTTTGCTGGCGATTTTGCTGAATTATATTGTTGATTTTATTTTCGATGGACAGGATGGACAATTTCTGTTACAAAAATCCGTCAATCAAAACGCTGTTTCCTTAAGGCAATTTCTAATAACCAGTTTTTTATTTATTAAGCGCCGTGAACACAGAGTTCACAGAGAATAATTTTTTGTAAACGTTCACGGAAAGTTAAGCGCTAGATTTTAGGGGATAGTGTGTAAGGCGTATCTGGACAATTTTCGTAACAATAAATATTTGTCCCGTTAGGGACGCAATGAGGGTTAATGTTGTCTTTACATGTTGTCCCTAGCGGGACAGATGGGACAAATATTTATTGTTACAATAAATCTAGCGCCTACACCCTATCTCCTAAAACTCTATGCTTCTA
>JAISLW010000219.1 GCA_031277105.1 Planctomycetaceae bacterium
CACGATAGATTTACAAGAAAAACCGTCGGTAATCCTATTTACGCGGGAGATTTTTTGAAAAATTACGCTAATCCCGAATTAGCGGAGTTCGTTGACTTAGATAACTTGAAAATAGGACCTACACACTATTTGACGCAAGACTTGCGCGAGTCTGTTTCCGATATTGCTTTTTGCACTCAATTGATTGATAATGAGAGCGATCACGAAATCATAATAGTCGTCGAACATAAATCAACATTTACGCAATTCGCCGGCTTACAAGCGGTTTTTGGCGCAATTGCATCGTCGTTTATGGGATGGGTAAGAGCAAATTACGCTGAAAATTACAAACCCTCAATACCGCTTGCTTGCGTAATGTACAACGGAAACGAAAATATCAACGAAGATATTTTCCTACAAGAAGTTTTCGGAATTATACCGCCCAAGTTACGCCAATTCGTGCCGCAATGCAAAATATTCCTCGTGAATTTACAGCGTTTCGATTACGGAAAATTACCCGGCAATTTAAGTTCGCAAGTTATAGCCGAGTCGCTCAAACGCGGTTGCGATGAAACATTCGGAAATAACTTGGGAAATATCCTACACAAAATCAAAATAGCAAACCTAGTAAGACAACAAAAATGGGACCTAGTAGAAAACGTCGCAAGATATTGCTCATGGAGATCAAATTTGTCGTCAAAACAACTCGTAGAAATCATAACAACCGTTTTTAATAATAAGGAGGACCAAGAAATGGTAATGACATTACAAAAAGGTATCATAAGAGAAGGATACGATTTAGGTATCGCAGAAGGTAAAATGTTAGGTAAAACCGAAGGTGTCGCAGAAGGCGAATTGAAGGCAAGGATTAATGATACATTAGATATTTTGTGGAATAGGTTTGGTAACGTTCCGCAATATTTGGTTGACGCATTGCATGAGAGAACAGATACAATTGCGATGCGGTCGCTTATAATTACCGCCGCAACTTGTAAGACATTGGATGAATTTGAATCAGAGTTATAAACAATAAAATTTTACCAATAACGCTCATAACTTGAACGATTAAAATATGGTAACCGTTCACGAAAATTTAATTGCGTTTTTTAACTTGTCCCTCATGTCCCATTTGTCCACCGTTCCACTTGCCCCTCCCGTTCCACTTGCCCCACTTGTCCTTCAAAAATTGTCCAATAAATAATTTTGCTAACCAAATTTTTCTGATAATATTTACCCAAAAAATAAGGAGTAATAAAATGCCCAAAGGCGTATTAGTTAATCTCGTAAAATGTATAGGTTGCGGCGGCTGCACCGTCGCTTGCAAAATGTACAACAATAATAAATGGATAAACGACAGAGCGCCCACAAACGGCGAAAACGCAAAACTAGCCGACGAAAATTGGACAATAATAAAAAAATTCAACTTGCACCAAAATAATAACTCACAAGTCTGGCGATTCGTTAAACGCCAATGCCTACATTGCCAATCGCCATCATGCGCCTCCGCATGCTTCGCCAAAGCGCTACAAAAAACAAAAGAAGGCGCCGTCGTCTATTACCACGATAACTGCGTCGGATGCCGCTACTGCATGCTCGCTTGCCCATTCAAAATCCCAAAATTTGAATGGCAAACTCCCATCCCCGTAATAACAAAATGCACAATGTGCTACAACAGAATAAAAAACGGAAAATCACCCGCCTGCGTCTCCGTTTGCCCCGAAGGCGTAATGAAATTCGGCGAACGCGACGTTTTACTACGCGAAGCAAAAGCAATCATCGAAAACGATAACCGATACATAAAACACATCTACGGAGAAAACGAAGCAGGCGGCACAAATTGGTTATACATATCAGATACCCCATTTGAAAAATTAGGCTTCAATATAAACATCGTAAAAAAACCATTGCCACAATACACCTCGCTCTACATGAAATGCACGCCAATTTTCGGCGCTATCTGGGTAATACTACTCACATTCCTATACTTCATCACAAAACCAAAAAAAATTACAAAAAATAATAACCCCGAAAATTTAACACAATCAAAAAATAATAACCCCAAAATAAATAACAAAGAAATTAAAAACGAATAACACCTTTTTAATTTCAAATTTAAAATAATCTTTCTAATCTGCGTAATCTGTGGATCAAATTTTTTTGTCCACAGATTAGATAGATTACAGATTAAAAAGATTTTTTGTAACTATTACATTAGAATATTTATTTTTCTGTAACCTCATTTTAACCTAATTTTTCTTTACAAAACAACCTCAGTAGCAACAAAGCCCCACAAAACAAACCTCATTACCTAATTACATAATTTTTTAATGAGGTAATGGAGGTTGTGGTTTGGTAGATTCATTTTCTACTGAGGTTGTTTTGTTCAGAAAAATAAGGTAAAAATGAGGTTAGGGAAACGCAAATTAAAGCGCTAACAGTTTAAAATCGACAATACGTAATTTGCTAAAAAATTTACGTGAACGATTACATTTTTTTAATTCGGAATTAAAGATTTTAAACTGTTCTTACTTTACTTTTCGTTTACCTTCGCCTGCCTAGTTTTAGGACGGCAGGCTTTGACGCTTTTAAATCACTGAATCTAAAGTACGATACGTATAATTTCAAATTTAAAATAATCTTTCTAATCTGCGTAATCTGTGGATCAAATTTTTTTGTCCACAGATTACACAGATTAGATAGATTATTTTTTGAAGAGACAAGTGAGACTTGAGGGACAAGTTGGACAATGTTAATTTACAAATTTGAAATTAAAATTTTTAATTCCAAATTAAAAACAGCCGCTAAATTTTCGTGAACGGCTAAAAAAATCAAACACGGCGCCGAAACGGCGCAATGGAGTTTATGCTACCAATAAATTTTAATAATTCATAAAGCCTACAATATGTTTATTTTAGACGTGCG
>JAISLW010000236.1 GCA_031277105.1 Planctomycetaceae bacterium
ACAAAACAACGAAAACATACATTAAATAACTCACGTTACGCAGGCGGTCAAATTCAGACCGAATATAGTTACTATATTTAGCCTTGTTTCTGCGTATGATGCGTAACATGAGTTAATAATTCATAACGTATAAAATAGATATATTTTATACGTTGTGAAGTAATAAAATTATCAATAACAAAAACCGTAATGCGGCGTTTCGGCGAAACGCCGCCTGCCTTTTTTGCAAAAAAATGAATTTTTAGAGACGCCCGCTTGGAATTTCCGCGAGGCAACTTCTAATAACCAGTTTTTTATTTAAGCGCCGAGTACACAGAGTTCACAGAGGAGAAAATTTTCAAAAATTATTTTATATACTACGTCAATTATAATATTCAATAACATTTTGATTGCAATTAAAATTTTCCTCTGTGTTCTCTGCGACCTCTATGGTTAATAAAAATAAATTTGTGGTTTTTATAAGTTACCGTGAGCGGTTAATTTTTTTCTAGCATTTTTTGCAAAGCGATTAGTGCGTTTTTTGCGATATTTTCGTTTACGCGAATTATGTTTTTTGGTTCGCCGGTTTCGATTGGGTTGAACATATCTGCTAGTTTTTGCAATGTTATTAGTCCCATAGTTGAGCAGTAACTTGGTTGAAATGATAAGTTGACGATAGTTTTATCTAGATTTTGTTTTGCGATTCTATCAACAAATTTTCCTTCCGTTCCTACCGCCCAAGCCGAGCCTGCCGGCGATTCCGTTATACGTTTTAAGATATACGCGGTCGAGCCGACTTCGTCTGCTCTCATAACTAATTCGTTTCTGCATTCGGGATGAACGATTATACGCACGTTTGGAATTACATTTTTGATTTCGTCAATATGTCCAGATAAAAAACGTTGATGCACGCAACAAAAACCATCCCACAACAAAATCCTGCTTGCTTTAATTGTTTCGGCGTTGTTGCCGCCTAATCTTGCTTCTTCGCGCCGCCATTCAATTATCTCCTTCATTGGAATCCCCATTTTTACGGCGGTATTGCGTCCAAGATGTTGATCGGGAAAAAACAGGATGCGCCGCCGTTGCGACAACGCCCATTCAAAAACCGCTCTGGCGTTGCCCGACGTACACGCAATTCCGCCCCGTTCGCCGCAAAACGCCTTTAATTCCGCAGATGAATTTACGTAAGTTACCGGAATAACTTCGTCAATATCTATTATTGCCGAAAGTTGCTCCCAACAACTCAATACCGATTCATAATCAGCCATATCAGCCATCGAACAACCAGCATATAAATCAGGAAGTATCACCTCGACGCGCCGACCGCCGCGACGTTCAAGATTACTTGGACTATTCGCCAATATATCCGCCGTCTCCGCCATAAAATGAACGCCGCAAAAAATTATATAATCGCAACTGCCGCCGGCAGAACGCTCCGCCGCCAAACGACTAAGCTGAAAACTATCGCCAACCAAATCAGCATGAGCTAATACTTCATCATACTGATAATGATGACCAAGTATCAAAAGCCTGTCGCCTAAACGCGACTTAGCCGAATTTATTATTTTATGTAACATAAAAAACTCCAATTTATTTTTTATTATTATTCGTCGTTATCGTCGTCGTCTTCGTCGTTGACAAATTCGCCGTATTCTCTTGATACGACCAACGCTTTTAACGTGTCGAGGTTATTTAGTACGGTTTCGGGGTCGATTTCTTTCCATCCTGATAGTTTTTGGTTCATGATTGCGATTTTGAAGGATTCGATTGCGTCAAAGAAATCTAGCGGTAATTTTGTGGCGCTTTTTAGGCTTGTTAGTACTTCTTTTGTTGGCATTATGTTTATTGCGGGCGTTGTTTGTTGTGATTTGTGTTCTGATTTTTTTTGTTTCTTTTTTTGTTTATTATTTTCGTTTTGTTGCGTCAAGTTATCATCCGGCGTGAAACCGTCGACTATATCGGCGGCGCCAATTTCGCGTATTCTTGCTTCGGTTGTTTTTTCAACATTTGCCCCGAAGGAATCGTTTCGCGGATTAACGTCGTCGTCTAATTCAGCCGTAAAAACGTCTTCGTTTCGCGGTTTCATTTCTTCCGGCGCGCCTATTGCTTCCCAGCGTTGAATTCGCATTTGGGCAACCGACCATGAATTTTGAACGGCGCCTTCGAGCCACATTTCGGCGTCTTCCCAGTCAAGGGCGGTTTGAAAATGAGTCCAATGAAGTCCGGCGTAAGCGTTTGCTTGTTTGCCGAAACGTTCAAATACGCGGCGCAATCTGCCAACGTGTTGCGATGAAATACCGCCGACGCGACGCGACCACGCCTCGTCAGAATAAGCAGCCTTTGGCATACCCGCCGTAACTAACGACTCGCGCCAAGAAATAATCAACGCCCCTTTTTCCCAATTAGTTTGGCTAACAAGATTATTCCACTTGCCAATATGCGCCGTCGAAAGCTCCTCCACAACAGGCGAATTAAGCATCAAAGACTCATCGCCTAAAACTTCATCATTAGATGAAACGCCGCTAAAACGATCTTCCAAACGATCTTCTAAAACAGCAGATTCCATAACTGAAACTGTCATATTGTTACACCTCAATTTAATATTTCTGGTAATTTGTAAATTCGTAAATCGAACACAAAATTTAAAACTGCTCTTACTTGAATTTTTGTTTATCGCCGTCTGACTAACTATTGCGAGACAGGCTTCAATGTTTTGACGGCGCTGCATTTCAAGTACGATACGCATAATACGCAATTTGACAAAAGGCAACTTCTAATAACAGGTTTTTCATTTAAACGCCGAAAAAGCAGATTTCACAGAGAAGAATTTTTTTAACAATATTTTTAAATCAAAATTTTAAATCAAAAAATCAATTTATAATATTAAATAACTTTTTGATTCCAATTAAAAATTTTCTCTGCGTTCTCTGTGGTTAATAAAAAATCTCTGTGGTTAATAAAAATAAATTTGTGATTTTTAGAAGTTCCCAAAAGTCAAAAGCGTAACGTTGCGAATTATAAACGAACAATTTCAAGGTCTCAAGGGAGGATAACGGCGCCGCCAAACAATGCGACGACGATAATTTTTATTTTGACAATTTAATTTTGTAGTTTGACGCAACTATAATTATGTAGCAAGTTAAACCGGCGAATATTTTTTTAACTTGGTCAATAAATCCGCAACTTGCGATTTTATTTGGGTTAAATTTTTTGGTTAATTTTTTGGTTTTGATCGTTTGCGGCGGGAGAGTCTAATATATTATAAATTAAGGCGATATTAAATTTATCGAGTTGGTTGTTTGATCTTTTTGTTGCGGCGGTTTAAGAATATTCAATTTTTTTTCAAAAATGACTAATTGTTTTACGATTTTGTGCCGTTTAGGTATTTTGCGGTCTGTATCAATTTTGACGATTGTACTTGATTTATGCGTTAAGTTAGCGGATTTATTTAAAATACTGTGAAAAATTTTTTTATAATCGTTTTTTTAGGGCTATTATGTAACGTGCAATTATCACTTCTGCGTAAACTTGAGTTTATTTGTTAATTTATTTTGTAGCGGCGTTGATATTTGTTGCGGGATAATTTGCCGGCTGATCGGGCTGCGTAATTTTGCGTAATTTAATTTATAGGTCTAATATTTTGCAATCGGTAAGTTATGCGAAGTTTCCAAAAATTGGTTTTAATTGTGTTAATGATCTTATGTCGGCGAGGCGAGGCGTGTCGTTTTTTTGGATATTGGAGAAGATTTTGTTTTTGTCGGCATGGGCAATATACTGTTCGTACTTGAATTTCATTGATTTAAAAGCGTCAAAGCCTGCCGTCCGAAAGCTGGGCGGGCGGCGGTAAACGAAAATTAAAGTAAGAACAGTTTAAAATATTTAGTTATGTTTAAGAATTAGGAATGAGGTTAAAAATGGAAGTAAAGCGAAGGGCGTGGATACAGATACCGGATTATACGTCGTTGGAGATTGGCGAGGTGAGTCGTTCTGAGATTGACAAGGTTTGGGATTCGAGTTGGGCGCAGAAGTGTATTAGGGATATTTCGGAGCAGGTAGCGATAGCGAGGTATTCTCCGGCGCCGCGTAGTAAGAGTGATGATTATTGTTCGCCTCGTTTGGGGTTTGAGAATGGCGATGCGGTTATTGCGGTTAGTCCGAAGGTTGACGTGAAGCCGTCGATTTTGTATGGAATGCCGGTGCCGGAATTAGCGGTGTGGTCGATTTACATGAGGGTAAAACATGGGCGTTTATTGTTGGGGATATTTCCTATTGATTATTCTTATGAGGATACTGTTTCAAGGGAGGACGCATTGGATTTCATAAAGATTTTTTTTGACAACATCCCGTGTGAAATGCCAATAGTTACGAATAAATGGAGAAAAAAA
The DNA here is from genome assembly GCA_031277105.1 of Planctomycetaceae bacterium. GTDB lineage: Bacteria > Planctomycetota > Planctomycetia > Pirellulales > Thermoguttaceae > WRKP01. The sequence continues at coordinate 4,368 of JAISLW010000236.1, forward strand.
ATTAAAGTAAACAGAAATTACGCAAACCGTTTTGTAAACAACGCTCCTTTGTTTTAACGGAATTAAATTGTTCGCCATTGATTTTTCGTTACAAAAATTCGAGAGTGAAAAAAACTGATCCGCAGATTACGTAGATTAAAAAGATTATTTTAAAAAATCTTTCTAATTTGCGTAATCTGTGGTTTGTTTTTAAAGCGATTCACTGACCAAAGGATCGCAGGCGAGACGCCCGCGATCTTGAAATGCAGGCGAGACCAACGGATCGCGGGCGTCCCGCCTGCACTTTGCCGATAGGCAAACAAAAAAAGCGCTTGCGATCAAAACCTCGCTCATTAGCGGTTGAGTACAACCGCTTGCAGGCGAGACGCCCGCGATCCTGGGATGCAGGCGTTCCGCCTGCGAATCTGAAGGAACACAGGCGAAATACTTGCGATCCTAAAATACCTGCGATCCTAAAGTGCAGGCGAGACCAACGGATCGCGGGCGTCTCGCCTGCACTTTGCCGATAGGCAAACAAAAAAGCGCTTGCGATCAAAACCTCGCTCATTAGCGGTTGAGTACAACCGCATGCAGGCGAGACGCCCGCGATCCTGGGATGCAGGCGTTTCGCCTGCGAATCTGAAGGAACACAGGCGAAAAGTCAGCGATCCTGATATGCCTGAGTTGATAAAATGAATGGGAGACCAAAGGATAGCGGGCGTCCCGCCGGCACGATGCCGA
>JAISLW010000237.1 GCA_031277105.1 Planctomycetaceae bacterium
ATGTCTCATCTTGTTTTGATGGCGTTCCTTCAACGTATATTCAACGGCGGCGGACAAATTATTCGTGATATGGCTGTTGGAACTGGGCGGCTGGATATTTGTTTGATATACGATGGCAAGAAATATCCTATTGAATTAAAAATAAGGCATAGCAAAAAATACGTCGAGGCTGGTTTTGAGCAGATCGTTAATTACATGGATATTTTGAATTGCGATGAAGGTTGTTTAATCATTTTTGACAAACGCAAAAAAATCGCATGGAATGAAAAAATTTACAGAAAAACAGAAAATATAAACGGGAAAAAAATAAACATATTCGGAGGATAATTTTGAAAGCGGTTTATTATTCGGGCTTATTTTCTGTTGTTTCGTTTTTATCTTTTGTTTGTGTCCAATCTGATAAAATTTCCTGAACTTGTTTATCGAGCGTGGATAAACGTTCTAATAATTCCGTATGACGAGCGTCGAGTTCAAGCAACCTAAGCGTAGGATCGACCATTATTCACCTCTAAATTTTTAACTGTTCAATATGATTAAACAACTACCGCAAAAAAACGTTTGCACCGATGCAAAAAATCAAAACGCAATACTAAATTTGAATCCGCACAAGCAGAAATCTACAATAATAACCTTATCGGCAATTCATTATCTTTTTCGCAAAATCTCTGAATCGACCCGTAAATCTTGCCCAATATTTTGTATTTTACCTAATCGTTAATCTCAAAATTCACGTAACAAAAATTGTCTCTTGATCTGCAATTTATGAGCGACTTGTAATAGAGTCGAGCGTGTGAATGATTTAAACTGTTCGTCCTTTTAATTTGCGTTTACATTCGTTTGGCTAACTTTTTGGCGGCGTTTTTTTATGTTTTTAAATTGCTGAATTTCAAGTATGATACGTATATGATTTTGTCTGGTTGTGGAAAAAAAGTGTTGTGATAGAATTGTGTTTTTGGTTGATTTATGTTTAATGTTGTGTTGTTGAATTTTGGTAATTTGTAAGTGTTCACAATTTTCCCGTTTTCGGGGTAACAAGAATTTTAAGATGGAAATTAGTATTAACTCATTGATGGCGAGTTCTAATGTGCGATTTGGCACGAGTGGCGTTCGTGGTTTAGTTGAAAAGATGACGGACAAGATTTGTTTTGCGTACACGGTAGGTTTTTTGCAGTATGCGGTTAAGAGGAGTCCGAAATTTGATCGTGTTGTGGTTGCGTATGATTTGCGTGCGAGTTCGCCGCGTATTTCGCGTGTAGTTCGTAGCGCTATAGATTATTGTGGATTTGTGCCGGTTGACTGTGGTATGATTTCGACGCCGGCGTTAATGTTATTTGGGTTGCAGTCTGGCGTACCGTCTATAATGGTTACGGGCAGTCATATTTCGGACGATAGGAATGGTATAAAATTTAATCTTTCTGATGGTGAAATTTTGAAGTCTGACGAAAATGCTATTCGGCAGGAGGTTGTTAAATTACCGGACGATCTGTTTGACGACGCCGGTATTTTGCTTAATTCAAGCGAGCCTGCGGCGACGTTGACGGACAAGGGCGCGGCGAAGCAGAATTATATTAGTCGTTTTATTCGTGCGTTTCCTAAAGATATTTTGAGTGGGAGTAGGATTGGGTTTTATGAGCATTCGTCTGTGGGGCGGGATTTGTTGGTTGAACTTTATACGAAGTTAGGCGCAACTGTAACGCGGTTAGGGCGAAGTGAAAAATTCATTTCCGTTGATACGGAGGCGGTGCGTGAGGAAGATTTATTGATGGCAAAAAATTGGTCGCAGCAGGGCAATTCTGACATCCCGCCTTTTGACGTAATTTTATCTACGGATGGCGATGCGGACAGACCGTTAATTTTTGACGAGCATGGCGAATGGTTGCGTGGCGATGTTGTGGGGATTTTGGCGGCGAGGTTTTTGTTAGCGGATTGTGTGGTAACGCCGGTTAGTTCTAGTTCGGCGTTGGAGTTATCGGGGTGGTTTGGAAAAATTATAAGGACAAAGATAGGGTCGCCGTATGTTGTGGAGGCGATGAAGAATGCTGTCAAGCAAGGTTATAAGAGGGTTGTAGGTTATGAGGCGAATGGCGGTTTTTTGACGGCGAGTTCAATGTTTTTGGACGAGGATGCTTCGGAGCGTCCGTTGGATGCTTTACCGACGCGGGATCCGGCGATTGTTCATATTGCGACGTTATGTTTTGCGAGGTCGATTGGGGCGTCGTTATCGGAGGTGATAAATCATTTACCGAGGCGGGTTGTGATGAGTGACAGGTTAAAAAATTTCCCGACTGAGTTAGCGAAACGTGAGATAGACGAGTTAGCGAATTCGCCGGAGACGATACAGTTAGTTTTTGCGAGTTTGGGCGAGTTAGTAACTTATGATTTAATGGACGGGATTAGGATTGTGTTGGGAGATGGCGATATTGTTCATTTGCGACCGTCGGGCAATGCGCCGGAGTTACGTTGTTATGCGGAGGCGGTAACGAAGGAGAGGGCAAATTCATTATTATGTAAAACAATGAACATATTAGATTCCTGGCGACGTCGCACCCAAAACGACAAACACCCGCTAAGCCAATAAAATATGTAACCGTTCACGGAAAGTTAAGCGATAGATTTTAAGGGTTAGGGAGTAGGGGATAGCGAGTAGTTTTTTGTTATAAAAAATTGTCAGCAGGATCGCGGGCGTCTCGCCTGCAAGCGGTTGTACTCAACCGCCGTTGAACGAGGTTACATCAAAACAGCCTTTTTGTTTGCCTTGCGGCAAATTGCAGTCGGGACGGTTGTGATCCTTCTTAATTTTTTGTTAAAAAAAATTGTCACACTTGTCCATCAAAAAATTATCAATACGTATTTTGCTAAACAGATATTCGTGAACGGTTACAAAATTATAAACCTATGAATTTACATTCAGTTTACAGTACAAATATAACTGCCGGATATTTGAAGGTTGCGGAGAGTCGGATTATTGCGGACACAAAATCAAGAACATTGAAAATGGTTTATATTGCCGAAGGGCGTCTCTAAAAATTCATTTGTCCAGGTAGGCGGCGTTTCGCCGAAACGCCGCATTACGGCTTACGACATCAATAAATTTTAATATTTCGCACGTCTAAAATAAATATATTTTAG
>JAISLW010000245.1 GCA_031277105.1 Planctomycetaceae bacterium
ACAAAACAACGAAAACATACATTAAATAACTCACGTTACGCAGGCGGTCAAATTCAGACCGAATATAGTTACTATATTTAGCCTTGTTTCTGCGTATGATGCGTAACATGAGTTAATAAATAAAAAACTGATTTTTTGTAACGATAATTGTAATTATTTTTTGTCCATTTACGGGCAAACTTAACAGCCGCGTCAACACGGCGGGCTAGAGATGATAATAACTACGCCCCAAAATGGACAACAGAATGACGGATATAATCGCGCCTTATAAATTTAATCACTGATCTTTATTTACAACGAAAAATAACCTTTGTTTTATGTCAATACACAATTTCAAAATTAGTTTTACATTTATCGTTACAATAATTTTGATAACGTTAATTGAACAGTTATCCGGTTGTAACTTGCCGTATCAACAAGGACAATATATCCCAATCCAAAATAACGCCGCCCGACAATATCAACATCAACCAGCCATCACAACAAAATCAATTGCGACGACTAAATTGCCGTACCATAAATTAGGACAACATTACATTACCACAACGCCGCAAAAACAAATTGCCAATCGCACGCCTAACCAAATTTATCGTTACGAAAATTATCAACAAAATAAAAATAATAATACGCAAAACGTTATCACTGATATTTTATCGCCGCTCGTTCCGCGAGTTCACAATCCAAATCAAATTGTTCAAACATCTTACGCCGACGTTAATCCAGCCGTAATTAAACAAATGAACGGCGCTAACCAACCGACAAAACCTATCGACGCAATTACAACAAACAACGCAACTACGACAAATAACGCAACCAAAACGCCGCCGCCAAAAGCCAATATCGAAAATCTAATCAAATCGCCATTCGCTAACTTCGCTAACAACAATACGCAACAACAAAAAACAACAACCGCCGCTAAAACCAATAACGCCGGAATCAGACACGAACTCGTCCGCGAATTTACGCCGCTTAATAACCGAAATTGGTCGCCCAATCACTCTGTCCTACAAACAGCCGAATTTAACAATAACTTCGTTACCATCAATAACGTCAGATACTCAAAATATAACTCAAAAAATAATTACCAGACCCGATACTACAACGCAACATTCGACCTCGATCAAATCCGGTCAATCGATTTGATCATCGTACCGCTCAAAACCTTGCCCTCAATCGCACACGTTCAATCAAGTTTCGGTTTCGCCGACGGTAAACATATCCTCATGTCAATTACTTCACGCTACGAAGAAGGCGAAATGTTCGACCCCATCGCATCGGCATTGAGACAATTTGAACTAATATACCTCTTCGCAGACGAAAGAGACGTACTACAACTCGACTCGCAAATCAATAAAAACGAAGTCTATCTATACCGCCTAAACTTCACGCCAGAAGAAGTAAAAAACATATTCATCGACGCATTGCAAAGAGCAAATAAACTCGCACAAAAACCAGAATTTTATCACCCAATCAGAAATAGTTGCGCAACAAACTTGATCGACCACATAAACAAAGGACGACCAAAAGCAATACCCGCAAGCTACAAAACTTTACTACCCGGAATGCTCGGAAAATACATATTCGACCTAAAATTAGTTGATACAAACGAAACAGATTTCAAAATAGTAAAAGAAAACGCAAAAATAAATTGGCTAGTTGAACGCTTCGGAGACCTAGAATACTTCTCCGCAGGAATAAGAAATAAAACATACTAAAAAAAATAACCGTTCACGAAAATTTTGTTTATTAAAGGGAACGTCTAAAAACCACAAATTGGGCGTCTCTAAAAATTGGTAACCGTTCACGAGATTTTAGAAGCGTTGAGTTTTAGGAGATATGGTGTAGGCGTTAGATTTATTGTAACAATAAATATTTGTCCCATCTGCCCCGCTAGGGACAACCAACATGTAAAGACAACATTAACCCTCATTGCGTCCCTAACGGGACGCTGAAAATTCGCGTATAACTTTTTTCTACCAACATGTTGTCCCTAACAGGACAAATATTTATTGTTACGAAAATTGTCCAGATACGCCTTACGCCCTACGCCCTAACCTCTAAAATCTTGCGCTTAAAATTTCCGTGAACGGTTTAAAAAAATTAGACTCTTACTTCGTTTGGTTTTGGTTGTTTTGTTATGATTAGAATGTCTTCGTAACGTTTTCTTATTGGTTCAATTTGTTCTTTTATAAATTCATCAACTTGTTCTCGCGAACGTCCAATAAAAGCGATTGGATTAATTTCGTCGTCAATATTAACCTTGCTGAACGCTTCATCATTTCGCAATCGGTTCAAGAGATCATTTTCACCGCCTTCATTTTTAATTACATTCGCCGCCGCTTGTGCGTGTCGTCTTATTTTTTCGTGCAAAATTTGTCTGTCGCCTCCCTTTTCTGTCGCCGCCATTAAAATATTTTCTGTTGCCATAAACGGTAATTCCGCATTAAGATTTCGCTCCGTAACTTTAGGATACGCTATCATTCCGTCCGCAATATTAGCGTACAAAATCAGAATAGCATCCGTCGCCAAAAACGCTTGCGGCAAGATTAGACGGCGATTAGCGCTATCGTCAAGCGTCCGCTCAAACCATTGCGTCGCCGCCGTCATTGCCGCGCTCGATTGCAAACTCATCACAAAACGTGCTAACGAACATATCCGCTCGCTTCGCATCGGATTACGCTTGTAAGGCATCGCCGACGATCCAATTTGATTTAACTCAAACGGCTCCTCCATCTCCTTACGATGCGCCAAAATACGCAAATCAGTAGCAAATTTATGCGAACTTTGAGCAATCCCCGAAAGCGTATCCAAAACCTGCGTATCTTGTTTTCGCGGATACGTTTGACCTGTTATTGCAAAAGACGATTTAAATCCGATTTTATGGCAAAATTTCTCTTCCAATAATTTTACCTTTTCGTGATCGCCCGCAAATAATTTCAAAAAACTTGCCTGCGTTCCCGTTGTGCCTTTATTTCCGAGCGGTCGTATCAAATTTATCCGCCGCTCAATTTCGGCTAAATCCAAAATAAGATCATAAGCCCAAAGACAAACGCGACGACCTACAGTTGTAGGTTGCGCCGGTTGTAAATGCGTAAATGAAAGACAAGGTAAATCACGATAACGTTGCGCAAAATTGCCTAGTTTGTCAATAACGCTCACAAGACGATTACACAAAATCGCCAAACCTTCACGCAACAATATCGCATCCGTATTGTCCGTAACAAAACAACTCGTAGCGCCAAGATGAATAATAGGTTTCGCATTCGGGCAAACGTCGCCATAAGCGCTAACATGCGCCATCACGTCATGACGCAACTCATTCTCATACGCCGCCGCCTTCGCAAAATCGATCTCGTCAACCTTACTACGCAACTCGCTAACTTGAACCTCCGTAATAGGTAAACCAAGCTCCGACTCAACTTCCGCAAGCGCAACCCAAAGACGACGCCACGTGCTAAATTTACGTTGCGCACCCCAAAGTTGAGACATCTCGCTAGAAGCGTAACGACTAATTAAAGGATTTTCATAATTATCAGACATCGATCTAATTTCGGAATTTGAAATCTACAATAAAATTTGGAATTGAAGAATAAATCAAGAGGTATCTTTAAAAATTCATTTTTTTGCAAAAAGGTAGGCGGCGTTTCGCCCAGTATTTAATTTTGGGCCGCATTAGAGTTTATAATACCAATAAATTTTATTACTTTACAACGTCTAAAATGTGTCTATTTTACATGTTACGAAGTATTAAAATTTAATAATTGTTTTACGCGTATTGCGGCGTTTCGGCGAAACGCCGCCTACCTGAACAAATGAATTTTTAGAGATTCCCAAATGGGACGATTTTTTGTAACAAAAAACAGTTCTCTAAATTTCTAAAAAGCTACTCCCTATCACTTAACCTTTATCGCCAAAACTCGACGTTTCTAAAATTTCGTGAACGGTTACAAATTTTCTTATGAGACAGCTTTTTTTAGTTCTTCTGCTTTGTCAGTTTTTTCCCATGTGAATTCGGGTTCGTTTCTTCCGAAGTGTCCGCCTGCCGCTGTTTTTCTATAAATTGGTCTGCGTAAATCTAACGTATTTATTATTCCCGTCGGCGTTAATTTGAATACGTTTCTTATTGCTTCAACCAATTTATCATCATCAACTTTACCCGTCCCATGCGTATTTACCGCAATACTTACGGGTTCTGGAACTCCGATGGCGTATGCGAGTTGAATTTCGCATGAATCGGCAAGTTCTGCCGCAACTACATTTTTTGCGACGTATCTTGCAACATACGCGGCGCTGCGATCAACTTTTGTCGGGTCTTTGCCGCTAAATGCGCCTCCGCCATGCGGCGCCCAACCGCCATAAGTGTCAACAATAATTTTACGCCCCGTTAATCCGCAATCTCCATGAGGACCTCCAACAATAAATTGTCCCGTCGGATTGACGTGATATTTTACGTTGCTCGTATCAAGGTCATTGGGCAAAACCGGCTTAATAATTTCCGCAATAATATAATCTGCGATTTGTTTTTGATTTACTTCCGGCGAATGTTGCGTTGAAACTACAACCGTATCAACTCTAACAGGTTTATTATTTACGAACTCAATTGTTACCTGACTTTTGCTGTCAGGACGCAACCAAGATACCTCTTTCTTAAATCTCGCTTCCGTCAATCTGTTCGTTATTCTGTGTGCAAGCGCAATTGGAAGCGGCATTAGTTCGTGCGTATGATTACACGCATAACCAAACATCAATCCTTGATCGCCCGCGCCTATTTCGCCTGCGTGCCGTCCTTCTCTATCATCGTTCACGCCCTGAGCAATATCAGGACTCTGACGATCCAACGAAACCATTACCGCACATGTATCGGCATTGATACCCCAATCATCGTCAAGATAGCCGACATCGCGAATTGCGTTACGAACTACCTGCTGGTAATCGATTTTCGCTTGTGTCGTAATTTCGCCGGCAATAATTGCGATGCCGGTCGTTACCATTGTTTCGCAAGCCACGCGGCTAAATTTATCCTCCGCAAAAATAGCGTCAAGAACGCCATCGGAAATCTGATCAGCCAACTTGTCAGGATGTCCCATGCTGACTGCTTCACTTGTAAATAGTCTTTTTGTCATTGATTTTAATTTGTTAATTTGACAATATATATTGACGCGTCCACTAGCCATCGTCAAAACGGGCGATAATCATATCAGACAATCCAATTTAACACAAGCGGGGTTGAATAACCGCCAATCACGCAAGACGCTAAATTGGTAATCATACAAATTTAATAACCGTTCACGGAAATTCGTTTAATAAATTATCATAACGAATTTTTTAGGGACAAGTGAGACATGAGGGACAAGAGGGACAATTTTTTTTATAACAAAATACTATTTTTCTAAATTCATACCATCTTAATTAAAAACTTTATCCCCTATTCCCTAAAATCTAGCGCCTATACAGATCGTACTTGAATTTCAGCGATTTAAAAACGTCAAAACCTGCCGCCCGAAATCTAGGCAGGCGAATATAAACGCAAACTCAAGTACGAACAGTTTAAAATTTTCGTGAACGGATAAAAAATTACTTATCCTACCTCTTGAATAAAATTTTAAGGGGAATAGAATTATCCGCCTTGTAAATTTACGCAATTGAATTAACGAAATATACCAGATCGTAATTGAAATTCATTTGATTTAAAAGCGTCAAAACCTGCCGTCCGAAAATTTGGCGGGGCGGTAGTAAACGCAACTTAAATTGCGAATAATTTAAAAACATTTAAAAATCATTTAGCGTGATAATAAAAAAATAAAATTATGTCAAAACGTAAACTTCGTCTTGCCGTTTTAATTTCGGGAACAGGACGTTCTCTTAAAAATTTGATTAACCGTATTTCGACCGGCGAATTATCGGCGGAGATTGCGGTAGTGATTTCGAGTACGCCTTCGGCTATCGGTTTGCAATATGCGGAAGAAGAAGCGATTCCAATAGAGATAATTGAACGGCATAGTTACGCTACGCTTCGTGCATTTAGCGAGCCGGTGTTTCAAGTTTGCCGTGAGAAGTATGTTGATTATGTCGTGCTTGCGGGTTATTTGAAGTTGTTAGATATACCGCAAGATTTCCATAACAAGGTTCTAAATATTCATCCGTCTCTTATTCCGGCTTTTTGCGGCAAGGGTTATTACGGCAACATCGTTCATTCTAAAGCGCTAGAAATGGGAGTTAAAATATCCGGTTGTACGGTGCATTTTGTTGACGCCCATTATGACAACGGACCAATAATACTACAAAAAGCAGTCGACGTTTTAGAAGGCGATACGGCAAACACGTTGAATGATCGTATCTTTGACGCCGAATGTATTGCGTATCCCGAAGCGCTAGAATTGCTAGCGGAAGGACGCGTTACCGTGCAAGGAAGAATCGTAAAAATAGCGCCAAAAACAAACAAAAAAATAAACGATATTGACTTCTAATTCGGAATACGGCATTCGGAATTGAGATAATAGATTTTTGTAACCGTTCACGAAAATTTGTTTATTAAATTACGTTTTGGCAACTTTTGAGAGACAAGTGGGACAGGAGTGACAAGAGGGACAATTTTTGTAACAAAAAATTGTTCTCTAAATTTTTTAAAAACTACTCCCTAATCCATGCTCCCTAAAATCTATTGCTTAAATTTTCGTGAAGGGTTACATATTTTCCGTGTCTTGATTTTTTTTGCTTAATGTTTCGTAGTCTGGGAGGTCGTTTATATTTTTTAATCCGAAAATTTGTTGAAAATATTTTGTTGTTCCGTAGAAGAATGGACGGCCTAGTTCTTCTGATCGTCCTACAATTTTGACTAGATTTTTTTCTAATAGTTGTCTAATTAAATCGCCGCATTGAACGCCTCGTAATTTTTCTATTTCGGCTCTGTGAACCGGTTGTTTATACGCAATCACCGCCAATGTTTCCATTGCCGGAGAACTAAGACGAACAATAACCGGAGACTCCTGTATCCGTAAAAGCCACGATGCAAACTCCGCCCGCGTCCGTAGTTGCACGCCGCCTGCGACTTCAACTATACAAAACGCCGTCCGCTGCTTGTCGTAACGTTGATTCAATTCCCGCAAAATTTGCTTAACGCGCAACCCTTCCGGCAACTCCGCCAACATCGCAATACGCCGCAACGTAAGAGGCTCGCGACTCAAAAATAATACCGCCTCAACACGCAATAGAAAATCCATACGACTATCGCTAACAGACAATTTATCATCGACGCCGTCAAAATTATCGTATGAAATTTTATTGCAAGAAATATTACGTTTAGCCTCTGTCGTATCTTTATCGTACAAAAAATTCAATTTGTTTATCCGACTCGCATCAGAACAACATAACCATTTATCTTGTACTCTACATATATTAAACGGATGAATCATTTTTTTAAATCGGAAATTTTTAACCGCTCACGGAAATTCTAACGCTAGTTATTAGGGGGTAGGGGGTAGGGGGTAGGGGGTAGGGGGTAGGGGATAGTTTTTTTGTAACAAAAAATCGTTAGAAGAATCGCAGGCATTTCGCTTCAGGTTCGTAGGCGAAATGCCTGTATCCCAGGATCGCGGGCGTCTCGCCTGCATGCGGTTGTACTCAACCGCCGATGAGCGAGGTTTAATATCTGGACGTCTCAGATCAGAATATGCTCGCCCCCGTAAGCAGAGTAACTGGACGTGTAACACGGGCAGTAGTCCTTGTGCCGGCT
>JAISLW010000254.1 GCA_031277105.1 Planctomycetaceae bacterium
TTGCGATTTTCCGAAATACAGTAGTTGAAAATAGAGATAATAATAGTATGTCTTATTGGGGTTACTATCTATCTTTTAAGAACAACAAATTACGGATTTATGCCGAAGGCAATTTGCCGATCGCATTTACCAAATACTACGACGCAACGGCTAAAGATAATACCAAAATAGACAATCTTTCAATTGACGGCAATGGTATCGAGATTAAATTTCATTCAAACGGTTATCCTGAAAGTTATCACAAGATTGTCCGAAATCGTCTTTATGGTCGCCAATTTGAGTGGAATAATAAAGGCGAAGTGGTTTCGGATGTTGACCTTGACATTCCAAAAGAATGGAAAGACTCGCCAATAAAAACTGATAAAACAAAATGACAACTTGTAATTTTATACGCCAGATCGTAAATGAATTTCGGTAATTCAAGATATTAAATTGTTCGCAATTATATTTGCGTTTAGATTCGGCTTTTTACGCTTTTTAATCGCTGAATTTCAAGTACGACACGTATAAAAACCACAAATTTATTTTTATTAACCACAGAGATAAAGTTTAAAATATCTTTTTAATCTGGTGTAATCTGCGGACAAAAAAATCGATCCACAGATTAAAAAGATTTTTGTTTTGACGGGGAAGTATTGACAGGCTTTTCTGTTTATCTAAAATTTTCAAAATTCTGATTTTGAGTTGAGTCTTGAATTGGCGATATTGTAATGTTTGTAATTTCTGTAACAAAAATTTAACCGGATAATTTTAAGGTAAATTTATGAAAATTTTCAAAAGACGTTTTTTTGTAACGATAATTCTTTTTGTAATCATGAATCTCTTAAATTTCACGCTTGCACAAAAAGGGGCGAAATACAACGTAATTTATTGATCAAAAAATTCGCTACTCAATACTTGTGCGTATTTTTTAAAAAACACAATTTAAAGTGCGAAAAGTATAAAACTTGAATTTTACCGAATTATTCGCCTAACTTAAACTTGATTGAGCGACTTTGGAAATTTTCCAAAAAAAACGTAATCTACAATACGTATTATGAAAAATTCGCAGATTTCACGCAAGCATGTAAAGATTTTTTTCAAAAACATAAAAAAACACAAGGCGTCACTACGCACACTACTCGCCAAAAAATTCCACATACAAAAAAATAAAAAAAACGCATCTTAAATTGAGAAAAGTATATTCTGCGATAATAATGATCATGGTACAATTGAGATAAAATTTACAAATGGGAAAAAATTTCATATAGATAATGATTGGTTTGGAAAACTTGGTCCAGTATCTCTACAAGGAAAATTATACTTTTGGCGATTCAAATATTCCACCAAACTATACGAGAGATGATTTATTAGAACTTGATGCAAATTATATAAACTTATGAAAAGATACAACTATAGGGTATCTCTAAAAATTCATTTGTAAGGTAGGCGGTCGTTTCGCCGCTGTGTTTATTTTTTTGGGCCGCAATAGAGATTAAGACGCTAATAAATGTTAATATTTTAACAATGCCTAAAATATATTTATTTTAGACGTTAAGAATTATTAAAGTTTAATAATTCTTTCATATCTAATGCGGCGTTTCGGCGAAACGCCGCCTACCTGTACCTGCACAAATGAATTTTTAGAGACGCCCTATTATTAATTTTGTCCCTCATGTCCCACTTGTCCTCATGTCTCATTTGTCCCACTTTTCCTTCAAAAAAGCTAATTCCGTAATTCTGAATTTATAAATCATCTGGATCGACGTATGGCGGCAATTCGTTTTTTAGTATTGCGAGTGCGTTTTCGGCGGCGCGTTGTTCTGCTTCTTTTTTTGTGCCTCCCCATGCGGACGGGAAGAGTTTTTTGCCGATGCGTACTGATACGTGGAATGCTTTAAAATGTTCGGGTCCTGTGATTGCTAACAAGATGTATTCCGGCGTACAACCTAATAATTTTTGCGAATGATGTTGCAAAGTTGATTTATAGTTATTGGCGTTGCTATCGGCGAGCATTTTATCGATTTCGTTTCGGAACGTTCTCAATATAAATTCTCTTGCTAATTCTAATCCGCCGTCGAGAAATATTGCGGCTATTAAGGATTCCATTGCGTTAGCGAATATAGAATTTGGCAAACGGCTAACGCGGCTTAATCCGCGACCGACAATTAAGAATTTATCCAGACCGATTTCCATTGCAATTTTATGGCAAGTTGATCGGGAGACGACTGCGGATTTAATTTTTGTCATTTCACCTTCGAGCATTTTGGGAAAGTTACGAAAAAGATATTCGCAGATCACGTGTCCTAAAACAGAATCGCCCAAAAATTCCATACGCTCGTTTGACAATTCAGGAACATCGGCGCCGGACGAATGCGTCAATGCCGTCCTAAGTATCATAGGATCATTAAAATTATAACCAATTTTATTCTGACAATTCGTCAAAAAAACAACCAAATCCATATTAAAATTTTTTAACTATGCAAGCCCAAAATTACAACAAAAGCCGCCAAAATAAATAAAATAGCTCGTACTGGAAATTCATTGATTTAAAAGCGTAAAAACCTGCCGTCCGAAATCTAGGCAGGCGAAGATAAACGCAAATTAAAGTACGAACAGTTTAAAACTATTCAAAAGTCCTTTGAAAATTCTATACAAAAGATAATATTTTACAATCGGTGAGCTTTTTGTTTTGAATTGCGAGACGTGTTTTTTTGATTCTATTGCAAAAGAAAACAGAATGATTACAATATGCCGCTTGTTTGAAATTCGACTGTTGAACTATCGGAACTACCGAATGTCGAATGAATATCAATGAATATCGTGGCGTCTCTAAAAATTCATTTGTTCAGGTAGGCGGCTAAAAAAATTAAACACTGTGCCGAAACGCCGCATTACGGTTTATACAATCAATAAATTTTAATATTTCACACATCTAAAATAAACATATTTTAGCCTTAATGAATTATTGAAATTTATTGGTATTATAAACTCCATTGCGGCCCAAAAAATAAACACAGCGGCGAAACGCCGCCTACCTTTTTATAAAAAATGAATTAGAGATACCTGAATGAATAATGAATATCGAATGCCGGATCGCAACCAATAAGGCGGTCGAGATAAAAACCTCCATCACTAGCGGTTGAGTACAACCGCATGCAGGCGAGACGCCCGCGATCCTTCAGAACGCATGCGATCCTTCAGAACGCCCGCGATTATTCAGAACGCCTGCGATCCGTCAGACATTTTTTTGTAACAAAAAAACTATCATCTTAATTCCGAATTTCGCATTTTGCATTCCGAATTAAAAAAACCAATAACAAACCATAATGAATAAAAACTTATCATCAAATATTGACCTAAACACAAGCCTAAACCTGAACGCATTATTCCTGAACGCATTATTCGTAACATTTATTCTGACCTTTGCGCTCGGTTTAAATTGTTTTGCAAAAGACGCAACAACAGAAACACAATCTGCGACTACTCAAATTGCCGATACTCAAATTGTCGATACTCAATTGACCGGTACAAAATTGTTTCGATTTCCAGATATTCACAATGAAATAGTTGTGTTTTGTTACGGGGGCGATATTTGGAAAGCCAATATTTCTTACTCTTCTCCGTCCAATTATACCGAAGCCGTCCGCCTTACCGCCCACGAAGGTCAAGAAGTGTTTCCCAAAATTTCACCCGATGGAAAATGGATCGCCTTCACAGGTCAATACGACGGCGACGAACAAGTTTACGTTATTCCTATTTCCGGCGGCATCCCGCGTCAATTAACCTTCTATCCTGCCGCCGGTCCACTTACGCCGCGCTGGGGTTACGATAACCTCGTTTACGGCTGGACGCCCGATGGGAAAAATATCTTGTTCCGCTCGCTTCGCGATTCAAATCATGTAACCGAACTCGGTACTCTTTACACCGTTCCGCTTGACGGCGGCTTGCCCAAAAAAATCGGAATACCTACGGCAGGCGCCGGCGATTTTTCGCCAGACGGTTCAAAAATTGTTTACTCGCCTTTGTTCAGAGATTTTCGTTCTTGGAAAAGATACGAAGGCGGCTGGACTCAATATCTCGCAATTTTTGACCTTAAAACCAAAGAAACAACCCGCCTCGATAACAACCCGCGAACCGAACGCGAACCAATCTGGATCAATGATAAAATCTACTTCACTTCCGACCGCACCGGCTCAATGAATTTATACGAGTACAATATTAAAACGACAAAAATTACACAACTAACAAACGAAAAAATATGGGACGTCCGATGGGCTTCCGGCGACCAGATTACAAAACAGATTATTTTTGAACTAGGCGGCGAACTGGTCGTGTTTGAAACAGACGCAACTAAAATTACCCCCTCAAGAAAACGCCAAAATAAATTGACAATAAAAGCGCCGCACGACGGCTTGGCAATGCGACCCGCACGAATTAAAGTAAACAAAAATATTGAAAGTTACGCTGCGGCGCCAAACGAAGGCATTGCCAAAGGTCGTAGCGCCGTGATAGCTCGCGGCGATCTTTTCGTGCTGCCAGTTGACAAAGGGTTCGTAAAAAATCTGACAAACACCAGCAACGCACACGACCGCGAAGCCGCGTTTTCAAAAGACGGATCAAAAATCGCCTTCATCTCCGATAACACTTACGCAAACCTGCCGCCGGATCAAAAATCAAAAAAACAAATCATCAACTCGCCAACATCGCCCGAAACAGAAGATCACATCTATATTATTGATCCCAAAGGCGAAAAACATCAAGAACTAATTGCCGACGCTAGTAATTTTACGGGACGACTCACGGGACTCAATTTTTCGCCGGACGGTAAATTTGTTTCAGTAAACGATAGCAAAGCGAATTTGTATATTATCGCAATTGACGACGTTGATGATTACAAGAAAGGAATTGCGTTTAAGGTTGCGACGGGCAAGTACGGCGATACGCCGCGAGCCGCTTGGTCGCCTTGCGGCGGTTATATCGCATACGTCAAGTTAGACAAATTTGATATTAGTTCAATTTACGTCTGGAACGTTAAAACCAAAACCGAAACCAAAATTACAAACCAATTATTCGACGTATCAGAACCAACTTGGAGTCCAAACGGCGATTATCTGTACTACTTGTCTGTACGCGAATTCGCACCGCAAATAAGCAGCGTCGAATGGAACTTTGCCGGAAATAGAAACGTAGGAATATTCGCACTCGCCCTAAGAAAAAACGTAAAAAATCCATTCGCGCCACAATTTGAAAACGAAAACGAAGAAGACGAAAAAACAAAAACAGATAACGCTAAAACCGAAGAAACAAAAAACAACGACAAAAAAGATAACGATAAAAAAGATACGAAAGTTGTAAAACCGACGGAGATTGATTTTGACGGTTTGGCGGAGCGTGCGATTCGCGTACCGGTT
Organism: Planctomycetaceae bacterium; assembly: GCA_031277105.1. Lineage (GTDB taxonomy): Bacteria > Planctomycetota > Planctomycetia > Pirellulales > Thermoguttaceae > WRKP01. The sequence continues at coordinate 5,394 of JAISLW010000254.1, forward strand.
GAGGCGGACAATATTAGCGGGCTTTCAGTAACGGAAAAATATTTGGTTTACGTCAAAAGAGGCGCACAATTCTACGGTCGCGAATCTGACCGGAAACCGCAGATATTTTTGTTCGACGTCAAAGAACGTAAAGAAAAAGTGTTGGTAGAAAATGCGGGCGGCTACGCAATTTCACCAGACGGAAAACGCTTAATTTATAACGAAGGCGGATTGAAAACGATAGAAGTTAAACCCGATGCGAAACCGTCAAGTTTGCCCGTTGACAAAATGTACGCCGACTCCGTTCCGGCAGAAGAATGGCAAGAAATCTATCGCGAAGTATGGCGTAAGTTCAGAGATTATTTTTACGTGAGCAACATGCACGGTTATGATTGGCGCGAGCTTGGCGAAAGGTATTGGGCTTTATTGCCGTACGTTGCGCATCGTAGCGATTTGAATTATGTTATTTCGGAGTTGATTAGCGAGTTGAACGTCGGTCATGCTTATATTCAAGGCGGCGATTTCGTTTTGCCGGAACGCCCTAAATTTGGGCTAGCCGGTTGCAGGTTTGAATTGGACGAGCAGGTTAATTTATACAAAATTGCAAAAATATTCGACGGTGAAAATGAAGAATCAAAATACAGGTCGCCGTTGCGCGAGGTTGGAGTCGACGCTAGAGTCGGCGATTATGTGCTTGCGATTGACGGCGTTTTGTTGCGGGGCGGCGATAATCCGTATGCTCTGTTGCGAAATCGTGTTGATCCGGTAACGTTGACCTTGAATGACAAACCTGAATTTGAAGGTTCGCGCAAAACAACGTACAAGCCAATTGAGAACGAAGGCAACTTGATTTATCTTGATTTCGTTACAAAATGCCGCGAAACTGTTGACAAGGCAACAAACGGCAAAGTCGGATATTTACACATCCCCGATATGAGCGCGCCGGGAGCGTATGAATTTCTAAAATGGTATTACCCGCAAATACGCAAAGAAGGCTTGATTGTAGATGTAAGATCAAACGGCGGAGGTAATATTTCGCAATGGATAATAATGCGGATGAATCAAAAGTTGCTAGGGACGAGATTTGGCGGCGTTGATGAGTCGCCGGATGCGTATCCGGCGTTGGCGCGTCATGGGCATCAAGTTTGTTTAATAAGCGAAACGTCGGCTAGCGACGGCGATATTTTCCCGTATTATTTTCGCGAAGCGGGACTAGGGATATTGATTGGCAAACGGACTTGGGGAGGCGTCGTCGGTATCTCGCCGCGAGGTCAATTGCTAGACGGAGGAATTGCATTCGTGCCGCTAAATGGAACAAATGATAAAAATGGAAATTGGGTAATCGAAGGAAAAGGCGTTACGCCAAATATCGAAGTTGATAACGATCCAAAATCAATGATCGAAGGCAAAGACTTACAACTCGAAAGAGGAATTATTGAAATAATGAAAAAAATCAAAAACGATCCAGTTAAATGGCCCTCTTGGCCAAAACACCCAATAAAAACAAAATCAGAAAATACGAAATGAAGATAGAGAATAGGTGATAGGTGATAGGGGTTAGGGAATAGAGGGAATAGAGGGAATAGATGATAGAGAACGGTTTTTTGTTATAAAAAAATGTATCACTTGTTCCTTAAAAATTGTCAAAACGTAATTTAATAAACAAATTTCCGAGAACGGTTACATATTGAATAGTACAAATTTTAAAAATAATTCCGAATTTCGAATTCCGAATTAAAAAAATAATCTGTGCAAAGTTAATAAATTTAATGTCGTATATATTTGTTACGCAGGCGTCGGAGTTACGCGATCTTGTTTGGCGGTTACGTGATGTTCCTGTGATCGCTTATGATACGGAGTTTGTTTCTGAGGGTCAGTATTCGTCTCTTCTTTGTCTTGTTCAAGTAGCCGCCGGCGGTATTCATGCGATAATCGACCCGCTTGCGATAGGTAATCTTGATCCTTTTTGGAATTTAATTTGCGGCGGTTGCGAAGTGATAGTGCATGCTTGTCGTTGTGAGATGGAATTTTGTCATCGTGCGATAGGCGTTTTGCCGCAACGTCTTTTTGACGTGCAATTAGCGGCTGCATTCACTGAAGGCGAGTATCCGGTAGGGTTTCGGTCGCTTCTTGACAGGACGCTTCACATCGATTTACCCAAAGAGGAATCCAGAACGTCGTGGAATAAACGTCCGTTGACGTCGCGGCAGATAGAGTATGCGATAGGCGATGTAATTTATCTTGAGCAGATTGCGGAGGTTTTGAAGCGGCAATTGTCGGAGTATAACCGTTTATCTTGGTATGAGGCGGAAGTATCGGAGGTGAAGTCGCGTCTTGTTAATGATTTTACCAATGCTAGATGGCGTAATATTTCAAAAGCGTCGTCGTTAAGTTCGCGTGAACTAGCGATTTTGCGGGAAGTATGGTTTTGGCGCGATCAAGTTGCGAAGAAGCGTAATTCGCCGTCGTCGCGTTTTTTGCGGGATGATTTATTGATTGAACTTGCGCGACGTAAAACGAGCGATCCGAAACGGATAGCGGCGGTAAGAGGTTTTCAGCGATCTGATTTGGCAAAATTTATACCGGAGATTTCGGATGCGATAGATTATGCGTTAAAGTTACCGTTGGAGGAGTTGCCGCCGGTCTCGGACAAATTATCTTATCCGCAATATTCAGTAATAACGCAATTCTTGTATGCCGCAATAGGATCGCTTTGCAGGAGGGAACATATCGCTTTGCAATTAGTTGCAGGACCGAATGATATTCGTGAATTTATTGCGGACGAACTAGGCACAATCCTACCGAATATTAAGCCAAAACTTAAATCAGGATGGAGGGCGGAATTAGTTGGAGATATGTTGCAAGATTTGCTAAGCGGAAAAACAACCATAAGAATAAACCCGCACAACACCGAAGACCCACTAATATTTACCCACAACAAAAATAAACAAAATAATTAAAAAATAGTATAACCGTTCACGAAAATTTTTAAAAGCATAGAGTTTTTAGGGGATAGAGGATAGAGGATAGGGGGTAGGGAGTAGATTTATAGTAACAAAAATATTTGTCTTACCTGTCCCGCTAGGGACAACATGTAAATACAACCTTAACCGTCATTGCGTCCTTAACGGGACGCTAAAAATTTGTATCATTTTTTCTACCAACATTTTGTCCCTAACGGGACAAATATTTATTGTTACGAAAATTATCCCACTACATCCTAACCCCTAAAATCTATCGCTTAAATTTCCGTTAACGGTTACGATTATTTTTTATTTGGGTCAAAGCGATATATTTTTTTGAATTTATAATTTTTCAAAAATTTTTTTGCGTGCCAGAAATACGTGAAAATTAGCCGTTTGGCTTATATTTTTGTTATGTGTTGCGGTGATGTCGGGATTGGATATGATAAAAATTTACCCCCCGTCTTGCAATATAACAGAACCTACCTATAATTTTGCACCTTTGCTGTTGAGATTGCAGAAGTCGAAACGGTCTTGCAAAAAAAAGAAAGCGGGCGTAGCTCAGTTGGTAGAGCACGACGTTGCCAACGTCGTTGTCGACGGTTCGAACCCGTTCGCCCGCTCTTTAATTTTGATTTGTATGATTTGAACTTTAATTGTAACGGCAATCGCAATCGCAACAGTCTGTTTATTGTAAACGTTCACGAAAATCAGTTTAGCAAATTGACGTAACGGTAATTTTGAGGATATTCAGGACAAGTAGATATTAGTTTTATACGGAACAATTTTTTTGTAACAAAAACCTATTTCTCTAAATTCCTAATTAAAAAATTATCCCTATTTCCTGACAATTATTTATTGACAATTATTCCTTAATTTCCTAAATTTTTGTGAACGATTACTACAGGGCATCTCTAAAAATTCATTTTTTTAGGTAGGCGGCGTTTCGCCCCGTGTTTAATTTTGTGCCGCATTACGGTTTACGACGCCAATAAATTTTATTATTTCACAACGTATAAAATAGATATATTTTAGACATTATGAAGTATTAAAATTTATTGATAATTTAGACCGTACTGCGGCGTTTCGGCACAGTGTTTAATTTTTTTAGCCGCCTACCTGAACAGATGAATTTTTAGAGACGCCCGTTTATTTTATATTGAAGCGTGCATTCAAAATTATCGTATTTATGACTTCGGCGATAAGAGCGTAAAAACCGGCTTGCCCCAAAGCCTACTAACGCTAGACCGAAATTCAGTGTGAACAGTTTAATAATAGTTGAGAGCGTATTATGTCTTTTCAAGAGTCCTTTGGCGCCTTAGATCAAGAATTAAATCAACAAGAAGAAGAAACAACTTTGGTATATGCGACCGAAATCAAAGTAGTCAGCGCCTGCGAACGCGTTATCGAAATTACTATCCCGCGCGGCGAAGTTGACCGCTACTTTGACGAACAATTCAACGAACTAAAACAAAGCGCACAAATTCCGGGATTCCGTCCAGGTAAGGCGCCGCGGTCTCTAATTGAAAAGAAATTCAAACGCGACGTCGATGAGCAAGTCAAACGAAGTCTAGTAACAGACGCTCTCCGCGCCGTTAGCACAAGTAAACTCGACATCGTTCCCATCAGCGAACCTACGTTTGATATAGACGCATACAAAATACCGGAGACGGGACCGTTTGTTTTTGAGTTTTCTGTAGAAGTCCGACCTGATTTTGAATTGCCCGAATGGAAAGGACTCCAAATCGACAAGCCTGTACGCGAAGTTAAATCTGAAGATGTTGACCGTGAAATAGTAACTATTCTTGCAGAACACGGCACGCTTATACCAATCGAAACGCCCGCCGAAAAAGGCAATTATATTGAAGCGAATATAAAATCCGAATTAGACGGCGTTATTCTCAACGTCCGCGAAAATGAACAGATTTGTATTAAGAAAAGTCTCGTATTTCAAGACGGCGTTATAGAAAATTTTGACGAACTGACGTCCGGCGCCAAAGAAGGCGATATAATTAAAACGAAAATAACAGTTTCAGAATTCGCCAAAAATATCGAAGCACAAGGTAAAACGGTTGATGTTACGTTGGAGGTGTTAGGCGTAAAACGGATTGAACTTCCTGAACTTACGCCGGAGATGTTGCAACGTTTGGGCAATTTCGCCGATGCGGCTGATTTAAGAGATTTCGTATTGGATAAATTGAAAGCGCAAGTTACATTTGAACAAAATTTACGGATACGCAATCAAATTACAACTCTATTATACGTATCTGCCGATTGGGAATTACCGCCTGAAATGCTCGAAAGACAAGCGGAACGCGAAATTAAACGTAAAGAATATGAATTGACCAGCAGCGGATACTCGGCGGAATACGTCGCCTCGCAGTCAAATCTATTACGCCAAAATATAAATGAATCAACGGCAAAAGCCCTAAAAGAACATTTCATTCTTGAAAAAATCGCAGAAGCCGAAAATATCGTCGATAAAGAAGAAGATCGCGAAAGAGAAATAGAACTCCTCGCAAGAAGTTACGGTATATCTCCGCGAAAATTGAAGGCGAATATCGAAAAAAACAACCAAATGGATTTACTACGAAACCAAATAATCGAAAGAAAAGTTATACAACAAATAGCCAAACACGCCGTATTTATCGAAGTTCCTTTTGAATTTGAAGTCTTGGATATAGAAGCGGTAAAATGGTCGGTTACCGGAGGCGATAACAAAATAAACGAAGCAACAGCAGAAGACCTAAAAGCCGTACACAAAGAAGCAGAATACAGAAAAAGAGTCGACCCGAATACAAAAAACGGTTAAATTAAATTGTTCATATTTTAACTGTTATTTTAACCGTTTACGGAAATTTATAGGATAGGGTTTATTGAATATTGAACAGAGAAATTTTTTTTGTTACAAAAAATCAATTCCCTAATTATGATGTGCGTAATGTAAATTTAGTAATTTTAAACTATTCGTACTTTAATTTGCGTTTAGCGTTATTTGGTTTGTTTTTGGACGGTAGTTTTTTACGTTTTTACATTGTTGAATTTCAAGTGTGATCTGTATATTTTGAAAAATAGGTTTTGCCATGACAAATGATATTCTTTTGGGTGCGATCAATATTCCGGCGTGGGTTGAGGGTTTGAAGTATATTGATCTTGGCATATTGTTTGTATTTTTGTTTTTTGGCGTATTTGTATTTTTATTTAGGGATTTTGTTCCGCGTATTGGGGCGGTTGCTTGGGTAACGGCGAAGGAATCTTTGTTTCAACCGTTATTTGTCGTTTTGGTATTAGTTGGTCTTTTTGCGCTCTTTATTTTTCTGTTGATTCCGTACAATACGTTAGGCGAGGATATAAAACTTGTCAAGACGCAAGGTCTTACAATTGTAACATTGATAGCGGCATTTTTTGGCGTATGGTCGGCTAGTTCGACGGTTACGGACGAGATTGACGGCAAAACGGCGTTGATGACGCTTGCGAAACCGATTAGCAGATTAGATTTTATTTGTGGTAAATATGCCGGAGTAATGATAGCGGTTACGATGGTATTTTTAATTTTGGGATCGTTTTTTCTCAATACGGTTTCTTACAAGTTAGTTCACGATGCGCGAGAAGCGGCGGCGGATGTGCCGTCGTCGATTGAGTGTGCGGCGGCGGTGTATAATGTTCTTCCGGCGCTGGCGTTGTCTTATTTGCAGATGATAGTTCTTACGGCAATTGCGATTGCGATTTCTACGCGTTTGCCAATTTTACCGAATCTTACAATTACGCTTACGATATATCTTGTGGGTAATCTTATACCGGAGATAGTGCAATCGTCGGTAGGTCAAATTGCGATGGTTGCGTTTGTCGCTGATATTGCCAGTGCGATTGTTCCGAGTTTGGGTCATTTTAATTCGGACACGCCGATAGTCATGGATCAAGCGCTTTCGTGGTATTATGTTGGACTTTCGATTATTTATGCCGGTTTGTATTGTTGTCTTGCGTTGGTTGTTTCGTTGTTATTATTTGAGGATCGCGATTTAGCGTGAAGTCTTTTAGGGTTATGCGTATCGTCTTGAAATTCAGCGACGGTAACTTCTAAAAATTCATTTGTTCATGCTGACGGCGTTTTGTTGTTGTTTTTATACGTATCGTAATTGAAAATCAGCGATTTAAAATCATCAAAGTCTGTCGTCTGAAAGTTAGGCAGGCGGCGGTAAATGCAAATTCAATTACGAACAGTTTAAATAAGTCTGATTTTGGATTTTTTGTTACGAAAATTGTTAATGAATGGAATTGTGTGAGACGTGGGGTTATTTCCGAAGACATCAAGGTTGCGTTATAGGGGCGAGTTTGAGCGAGTTTTTGACGCAAAGATAGCGGTTTCGGATGGATTGCTTATTGTTTTTGTTTTACAGAATGATTTGCAAAGGAGTAGGTTAGGGCTTTCTGTTTCGCGTAAGGTTGGCAATGCTGTTGTACGAAATCGTTGGAAGCGGTTAATAAGAGAAGCATTTCGTAAAATATACGAAACGTTTCCGTTATATCTTGACGTTATTGTTATACCGCAACGTAACGCAAAAATTTCAAACGGAAAAAATATTGAAGCCTCTCTAAAAAAACTCATAAAAAAAGCAATAAAACGTATTTTAAACAATGAAAAATAGTAACCGTTCACAGAAATTTAAGCGTTAGATTTTAGGAGTTAGAGAGTAGAGGTAGGGAATAGGGATAGGGATAGTGAGTAATTTTTTAGAAAACTAGATAACAGTTTTTTGTAACAAAAAATTGTCTGAAGGATCGTAGTTGAGACAGCTGCGTTCCTCAATTTTTTGTTATAAAAAAATTGTCTTGCTTGTCTCTTCTGTCTCATTTGTCCCTCAAAAAAATTGCAAAACGTAATTTGCAAAAAAATTTCTGTGAACGGTTACAAAAAATTGGGGGAGTTTTTGTGTCGATGGATATTATTTGGGCGCCTTGGCGGATGGCTTATATTGACGGAGTTGATGTCGAGCCGGAGCGGGTTGAGGTTGGCGAGGGCGCTGATGCGGACTGCTTTATTTGTCAATCTGTATTTGACAAGTCGCATGATCGCGAGCGTTTTGTAGTTTGTCGAACTGAATTGACGGTAACGATGTTGAATAAGTTCCCGTATAACAATGGTCATTTACTTATTGCGCCGTGTATTCATACGGGTAATTTGGGCGAGTTATGCGAAGCGGTGCAATTACAAATCTTGCGTGAAATTGACAGATGGGTAAAGACGTTGGAATATTTAATGAAGCCGGACGGATTTAATATTGGTCTGAATTTGGGGCGTTCTGCCGGCGCCGGTTTACCTGGACATCTGCACTGGCATATTGTGCCAAGATGGAACGGAGATACAAATTTCACAACAACGATTAGTTCAACAAAAGTTATCCCGCAATCCCTAAACGCACTTTGGGAAACCCTAAACGCAACCGTAAACAATCGCAAAAATTGAAAATCCCGTGAACGATTACGATACTTTGTAACTGTTCACGAAAATTTAAGCGCTAGATTTCAGGGGTTAGGGGATAGGGAATAGTTTTTTAGAAAATTAGATAGTAGTTTTTTATTATAAAAAAATTGTCTCACTTGTCCCTCAAAAATTGCTAAAACGTAATTTAATAAACAAATTTCCGTGAACTATTACAGGGAAATTTTGGAATTAGTTTGCGATATTTGCCATGTTTAGCATTGGTAGTAATAGAGCCATTACTAAGAATAGCACAATCAAACCGAGTAGAATTAACATTACCGGTTCAATGAATTTTACCGCTAGATCAAGCGAGCGCCAATTTCGTTTCTCTAATGAATCTGAAACTGAAATTAAAACTGAATCTAACGTATTCGATTCCTCCGCAACCGCTATCATTTCCGTCAACGACTTCGGAAAACAACCCGATTCCGCCAACGGCGTCGCTAGACGCATCCCGCTACTGATTTTTTCCGATGCTTTTTGAATGGCGCTCAATAAAATTTTGTTGCCGATCGCATCCCCCGCAATATCAAGCGACTTTACAATCGGCACCCCATTCTTTAACAACGTACCCAACACGCGACAAAAACGCGCAATTGCAAATCCTTCATACACCTTGCCCGCAACCGGAACTCTTAACTTTAACCTGTCCAACGTCCAACGCCCCCGATCCGTCGCCCTCCAAAAACTATACCACACAAAACCAATAAAAATTAACGGCGTCAATATCGGCAAAATATACGTCATCCGATTAGAAATAAATAAAAGCCACTCCGTCATTACAGGCAACTCGCCGCGACTACGTAACGCATTGAAAATCACCTCAAATTTAGGAACAATAAAAACCATTATCGCCAACACTATCACAACCATAAAAACAAACAAAAGAACCGGATAAACAAGCGCCCCAATAATACGCCCGCGTAAATCGTCCTGCGCCTCCGTATGAGCCGCAACATGATTCAACGACTCCTCAAGAAAACCGCCTTCACTACCCGCACGAACCATTTGAACGCCCATTTCACCAAACACAACTTGATAACGCCCCATCGCATCAGAAAGCGTATCACCCGACTCAACACGACGATACACATTGTCCAAAACAAACTTAAAATTAATATTAGAAGTCTGATCGTGCAATATTTTCAAAGATCGCAACAACGGAACGCCGCCGCGCAAAAGATCAGATAATTGCGAATAAAACGCCGCAAGAAGTTCGCCTTTTACGCGGCGCACGTTTCCGGTAACGACTTGTTGTATTACTGGCGAAATTGAGATTGGAAATAAACCGCCCGTCGAAATTGTCGCCGCCGCTTCCGACTCATTCGCCGCATCCAAAACGCCCTCAACCTTAACGCCTATTTCATTACGAGCAACATAACGATACTCCGGCATCTAATCACTCCACACATTAAGTTAAATTAAAATTTAGATAACCGTTCAAGAAAATTTTTTTAGCAAATTACGTTTTGGCTATTTTTGTTGGACAAATGGGGCAGGAGGGACGTGATGGACAATTTTTTTATAACAAAAAACTGTTATATAGTTTTCTAAAAAAACTACTTCCTATCACTTATTCCCTAACCCCTAAATATATCGCTTAAATTTCCGTGAACGGTTACAAACAATCAATCTCAAACCACCCGAAAAAAATTGTAACCGTTCACGAAAATTAAGCAATGGGTTTTGAGGAACTTCTAAACTATTCGTACTTGAGTTTGCGTTTACCTTCGCCTGCCTAGCTTTCGGACGGCAGGCTTTGACGCTTTTAAATCGCTGAATTTCAAGTACGAGCAGTATAAAAACCAAAAATTATTTTTATTGACCGCAAAGAACAGAGGAAAATTTTAATTGGAATCGAAACATTATTTAATATTATAATTGACGTTGAATGTAAATAATTTTTTAAAAATTTTCTTCTCTGTGAACTCTATGTTTTCGGCGCTTAAATAAAAAAACTGTTGTTAGAAGTTGACTATCGCTAATAAATAAATTACGAGTTTATTATCAAAATCTAGCCGTGATATTTCACGGCTATTTTGTAATTGCCCGTGTTATTTGATGGGAAAATATGACGGTTAAGGTGTTTTTGCTTATAATTTGGCTTGATTTGTATAATGGCATAAAAAATGCAGAGGTTATTTGAAATCTGTTTAACAAATTTTTATGAACAATTATTTTTTTTGTGTTTGTTGGGCATGATTGATTGATTTGCGATTTGAATTTAAACTGTATGTAATTGTTCGGGGCATTTTAAATTGTTCTCACTTGAAATTACGTTTACCTTCGCCCGTCTAACTATTGGACGGCGGGCTTTTAAGATTTTAAATCAATGAATTTCAAGTACGAGCGGTATATTTTTGGGTTATTTTGGCGTCTGTAAAAATTCATTTGTTGTCCAGGTAGTCGGCTAAAAAAATCAAACACCGTGACGAAACATCGCCTACCATTTTACAAAAAAATGAATTTTTATAGACGCCCATTTGAATTTTGGCAAAGATAAGAACGTAGAAGTCTGTCGTCCGTCTGTAAGTATTCGGCGGTAATTGTAAATTCAAATTTGAACGTTTTATAAATTTTAACATTTAACATTTAACAACGGGTTATCTCTAAAAATTCATTTGTCTAGGTAGGCGGCGTTTCGCCGAAACGCCGCAGTAGAGTTTATGATACCAATAAATTTTAATATTTTACAATGTCTAAAATATATTTATTTTAGACGTTATGAATTATTAAAGTTTAATAA
>JAISLW010000189.1 GCA_031277105.1 Planctomycetaceae bacterium
CCCCAACGCAGATACGACAAAATTAGAATCAAAAATAGATCGTTTAGTTTATAAATTATACAATTTAACAGAAAACGAAATCAAAATTATCGAAGAACAAGATCGCTAAAATCACAACCGAGACGACTACGTTCCGGTTCTTTTTTTGAGGAACAAGTGGGACAATTTTTTTGTAAAAAGGTAGGCGGCGTTTTGCCGCTGTGTTTATTTTTTGTGCCTCTTTTAGTTATCGCGCGGCGTTTTATATTTATCTTTTAATAATTCTCTTAATTCGCGTTTTAAGATTTTTCCGGTTGAATTTTTTGGCAATGTTTGCATAAATTCGACGAATTTTGGGCATTTGTAAGTTGCTAGGCGTTCTCTGCAATATTTTTGGATTTCTATCGCAGTAACATTTGCGTTGTTGTTAAGCGAGATACACGCTACGACATTTTCACTCAACGTATCATCGGCGATTCCAATAACAGACGCTTCCAAAATTGCCGGATGATTGTGTAAAATTTCTTCAACTTCGCGCGGATAAATATTCATACCCGCACGAATAATTACATCCTTTGCCCGATCAACAATATAAAAATATCTGTCCGTATCCATCTTCGCAATATCGCCCGTGTGAAACCAACTGTCAGTAAAAGCGTTCTCCGTCGCCGACGGGTCTTTGTAATAACCCTTCATTACATTATGACCACGTACAACAAGTTCGCCCGCTTCGCCTATATCCGCAAAACTTCCGTCTTCACGCATTATCCTCGCCTGCGATCCGAAAAATTCAGGACCTATCGATCCGACCTTGATCTTTTTCTCATAAGCAGGCGTAACACAAACAATCGGACTCGTTTCCGATAAACCATAACCCTCCGTCATCTTTAACCCGAATAATTTTTCAAACTCATAAAAAATCGACGGCGGCAACGAAGCGCCGCCCGAAATCGCAACTCGCAAAGATGAAATTTTATACTTATGTTTACGCTGCGCTTGGTTAATTAGATTGTACATTGTCGGCACCGCTGCAATACACGAAACGTTGTGTTTCTCAATATCAGTTAAAACGCGTTTCGGTTCAAATTGCGGTATCATTACCATCGTACTGCCCGCCATAATCGACGTGTTCTGTATCGCCGTTTGCCCAAACGTATGAAACAACGGCAACACCGCAATAGTTACCGATTCATGTTCGATGTATAACGCCTTGTCTTTAGAGTAAAGCGCATTTGAGAATATATTAAAATGGGTTAATTCAACGCCTTTCGACTTGCCCGTCGTTCCCGAAGTGTACAAAATAACAGCAGTATCGTCCGGCGACGTTTGCACGTAATCCATAACGCCGGTTACGCAATCATACAACTCGTCAAGCACAAATTTTTTCGGATAATGCAACGGACTAACAGCATGATGAGCAAGTATCGACGCAGGCAACTCTTCACGTTTGGCGCCAATAAAAAATAAATTTTGACAAGACTCTACCGCCTCAAACGCCTTGACCGCCTTGTCCGCAAGCGTATGCCACGATATAAAATAACGCGAATCAGAATGCTCAAGTAATACCGCTATCTCATGCGGCAAAAGAAGCGTATTTATTGGAACGACAACGCCGCCGACACGTAAAATCGCATAATACGCAGCCGTAAATTCAGGAACATTCGGCGCAAGCAACATCACCTTATCGCCGGCACGCAATCCTTGAATTACTAGAATCTCAGATATTTTCGCAACCCAACGCTCAAGTTCAAAAAATGTAAATTGACGCTCGCCGCAAATTATCGCAACATGATCAGGATACCAAACCGCTGAGTCAGCCAGACTTGACGCAAGATTTAATCCCATCGAAAAAACAACCTCCCACAAAAAAATAAATTACCGCTAACTTAAACCAACGCCAAAAATAACCCAAAAGTCAAAAATACGCCGATTGGCTAAACCTATATTCGTAAACGATTAAAAAAAAGAAAAAACAACCGATTGTAATAAAATATATGCGGTAACTTATAAAAACTACAAATTTATTTTTATTAACCGCAGAGGTCACAGAGAAAAATTTTTTAATTGGAATCAAAACGTTATTTAATATTATAATTGACTTTTTGATCTAAAATATTTTAAAAAAATTCTTCTCTATGTTCACTGTGTTTTCGGCGATTAATAAATAAAAAACTGGTTTTTAGAAGTTACCTATATATTGAGCGTCTCTAAAATGTTCTGTTGAAAATGTTCTGTTGAATAGTTAGCAAACAATTGTAATCATTTGCGATGTTTGATGGAATAGGGGATATGCCCGATGCTGATTAAATAAATTTTTTGGATAACTTTTGAGTTTATTATCGATCTGAATAATTGTATTTATGTAAATTATGTATTTTATCTATATTGATATTGAAATATAAAAGTACCTTTTAAATTGCGGGAAAATGTTAAACTTTTAAAAATAAATAAAATATTCGTATTGACAGGATTGGAAAAATGGCTACAATCAGCACAATTGGTATATTCGGACTTTTTGAGAAAATCGGGCGTTCCGGTACTTTCGGTCGAATATGTCAAGACGTGCGGTTTGGAAAATTGCGCAGATCAAGAATGATTGGCAATTTCCTTGATACATTACGATTAAATTGTGATTTCACTTTATAATTCGGCGACTTAACGGCGTATTAACTGTTATCGTTTGAATTTGCGGTTGTCGCCGCCTGCTTATTTAGCGGAAGGCGGCGGGGTTTTACGTTTTCTATTGCAAAATTCAAATACGATTTCGTATAAAATCAGACGGCTGGTAATTTTGTCGAAATTAAAGTGTACGTTTAAGGGGGGTGTGTCCGCCGTTTGACGTTAAATTGAAAATTTATTTAAAGGAGTGTTTTCTATGTCAGTTAAAACTGTATTTACGACAGGCGAAGCTGCAAAAATCTGCAAAGTTAGTCAACAAACCATTATACGTTGCTTTGATTCGGGGCAACTGAAAGGATTCCGTGTTCCGGGAAGTAGATTTAGACGTATTCCGCGCGAGCAATTGTTTTCTTTTATGCGTGATAATGGTATTCCTACGGACGCTCTTGAAAGCGGAAAACGTAAAGTGTTGGTTGTGGATGATGATATAGAGTTAGTTGAATTGATTTGTACGGTATTGGAGAGCGACGGACGGTTTGAAACAAGGTCTGTTAATAACGGATTTGACGCCGGAATGATGGTTCGCGAGTATCGTCCTGATTTGATTGTGTTGGATGTAATGTTGCCGGATATTAACGGTAAAGAAGTATGTATTCGAGTTCGCAATGATAATTCACTTGAGGACGTAAAAATAATTTGTATAAGCGGAATGGTTGAAGCTGATAAAATTGCGGAACTAAAAGAATCCGGCGCCGACGACTTCTTGCAAAAACCTTTTGAAACCGAAAAACTAATCGAAAAACTATGTAGTCTAATGGGCGTAGAATCGTTTGTTTAATGTTATAATGCCGGACGTCTCTAAAAATGAATTTTTAAACTATTCGTACTTGAGTTTGCGTTTACCTTCGCCTGCCTAGCTTTCGGACGGCAGGCTTTGACGCTTTTAAATCGCTGAATTTCAAGTACGAGCAGTATAGAG
>JAISLW010000387.1 GCA_031277105.1 Planctomycetaceae bacterium
AGAAGGACAAGAAGAGTTACAAAAAAAGAATATTCTTACTTGTCTTAGCAAGCGTTTTAATAAACGTGTTCCGCGTGATATTCAAGTTAGCGTCAATTCGTATTCTGATTTGGTAGCGCTTGATTCGTTGTTTGAGATGGCATTGGATTGTGCGTCTTTTGACGATTTCAGGGAATACTTAGTCAGATAATTTTGCGGAGGTAAAAAAAATGGCAGTATCTATGCTACAATCACTAACAAAACAAGGTTACAAAAAAGGACGCCAAGAAGAACGCGAAGAGTTACAAAAAAAGCATATTCTTACTTGTCTTCGCAATCGTTTTAATAAGCGTGTTCCTCGTGATATTCAGGTTAGCGTCAATTCGTATTCTGATTTGGTAGCGCTTGATTCGTTGTTTGAGAGGGCATTGGATTGTGAATCGCTTGACGAGTTTAGAGAGTATTTAGTCAAATAAGAATTTTTGTAACCGTTCGCGAAAATTTGTTTATTAAATTACGTATTGGCAATCTTGAGGGACAAATGGGACATGAGGGACAAGTGAGACAATTTTTTTATAACAAAAAATATTTTCTCTAAATCACAAATTCTAATTTTATACTGCTCGTACTTGAAATTTAATGATTTAAAAGCGTAAAAGCCTGTCTAGATTTTGTATGGCGGACTTTGGCGTTTTTACATTGTTGACTTTCCAGTACGAGCAATATAGAAACTCCCAATTGTTTTTTTGTAGAATTATGAAAATATCGGCTAGAAGTTTATATGCTTTGAAGATGATGCTTGACTTAGCGGAGCATGACGGCGCTGGTTTTGTTGCGTTGCGTGATATAGCGTGCCGTCAAGGGATTTCTAAGAAGTATCTTGAGCAGATAGCGTCTCATCTTAATCGTGCCGGTTTGCTTTTGACCAATCGCGGTTCGCAAGGCGGTTATAAACTTGCGAAGTCGCCGGACAAATATACGGCTGGTTATATTTTGAGTATTACGGAGCGTAGTATTGCAACGGTTGAATTGCAAGGTATAAACGAAAACGCCAAAAACGGACAGACGTCAAACGTGATTTTTAATTGTATTTGTAACGGACTTACAAAAGTAATAACTGATTATCTTGACAGTATTACCTTGCAAGATATTCTTGACAAAAGCCGCGAACAAGGAACAAATGATTATTACATCTAATTTGAGAGTATCTCTAAAAATTAGGTTTGTTAAAGAGCGTATTAAAATTTTAAACTGTTCACGGAAGTTTTTTTTATTAAATTACGTTTTGGCAATTTTTGAGGGACAAGTGAGACATGAGGGATAAGTGAGACAATTTTTTTATAACAAAAAACTTTTTCTCTAAATCATTTAATTTTAAACTGTTTGCACTTGAGTTTTCGTTTACATTCGCCTGGCTAATTTTCGGACGGCAGGCTTTGACGCTTTTAAATCGCTGAAATTCAAGTACGATCTGTATAGAACTATCCTAAAACTTGTCGTTTAAATTTTCGTGAACGGTTACGATTAACATTGTTTTTAGCGTTATGGAAAATAATTTAGAGCGATTGATATTTGAGTCTTATCTTGGTTCGGCGGCGGAGTTATCGCTTGAGGCGACGCTTGATTGCGGTCAATGTTTTCGTTGGCAACGCGATGATTCGTTTATGTTGCGTCGAGGGAGCGGCGGTCAATTTCGTAGCGGCGGCGTTTGTCCAAATAATAGTAACGATAATTCTAACTGTTCTGATAGCGGCGTTATAATTTCCTATCGCGGTATAGTTTGCGGTTTACCTTTATTTGTGTGGAGCGATGGTATTTCGGTTTGGGGGCGTGGTTTTGGCGTTGTTGAATTTTGGCGCGATTATTTTGATTTGGGTCGCGATTACGGAGTGATTTTATCTCAATTTAACTCTCATCCATTCACGCAAGCCGCAATAAAATTCGGTCGCGGTTTGCGCGTGCTTCGTCAAGACACATGGGAGACGCTTGGCTCTTATATTATTTCGCAAAATAATAATATTCCTAAAATTTGTTCGAGTATTTCCAAGTTATGCGTTTTGTGCGGCGGGCGTATTGATTTTTGCGGTTGTGAATTTTATTCTTTTCCGTCTGCGGTCGCTATTGCAAGTTTGGGCGAATCTGATTTACGTCAAATTGGGTTAGGCTATCGTGCGGAATATTTGCTTCACGTTTCGCGAGCGGTCGCCGAAGGTAAGATAAATTTGGAAGTGATAAAAAAATTGCCTACCGAAGCGGCGCGTGAAAAATTGTTGCAACTTCGCGGAGTTGGACCTAAAGTTGCAAACTGCGTTTTACTTTTCGGAATGGGCAAATTAGATGCGTTTCCAATTGACACGTGGATAGCGAAAGCGGCAGAATATTACGACAATAAACTAGACGGATCGCAATTCGGAAAATACGCCGGAATCGCCCAAGAATACATCTTTTACTACATAAGAAAAGGAATAAATAAAAAATAACGGTTGACAGATACGTCAATACAGACGGCGGCAAATGTAAATTTAATCGCAACAATTTAAATGTACGCGTCAATTGAATATCATAATTATCATTACAAAAAATAAAAATAACCGTTCACGGAATTTTTAAGCGATGGATTTTAGAGAATAGGTAATAGGAGATAGAGAGTAGTTTTTTAGAAAACTAGAGAACAGTTTTTTTATAAAAAAATTGTCTCACTTGTCCCTAATGTCCCACTTGTCCCTCAAAAATCGACAATACGTAATTTGCTAAAAAAATTTCCGAGAACGGTTACAAATAAAAAACATATTTAAAAAATTTAATCAGATGTTTGAAACTTATTCGCAAATAATTGAAAACGATACTCCCAAGAATAATCAACTAGACTTAAACGCAAACCGCAAAATAAACGATTCGGCAATTCTTGTCGGCGTTTATTTAAACACAAAAAACGAAATCGATACGACGCTAGACGAACTCCATAATCTCGCCGACGCCGCTAATATTCGCACTGCCGCTAAACTTGTCCAGATCAGAACTAAACCCGAAGCCGCAACATACATCGGAAGCGGTAAACTCGCCGAACTCAAAGAACTCGTCGACTCAAACGACGCTAGCATCGTTATATTTGATAACGATCTGGCGCCGTCCCAAACTAAAAATCTTGAAGACGAATTAAAAGTTAAAGTAATTGACCGCACCGAACTAATACTTGATATATTCGCCTCCCGCGCGCAAACTAACGAAGCCAAACTCGCCGTCGAACTCGCACAACTCGAATATTCGTTGCCGCGACTAAAAAAAATGTGGACGCATCTTGAACGACAAGGCGTCGGAGGTGTAGGATTAAGAGGCCCCGGCGAAAAACAACTCGAAGTCGATAGAAGACTCGCACAAAAAAGAATACTAGCGCTAAAAAACGAACTCAACGAAATTCATAACAGACGAAAACGCGAAGTCGCCGCACGAACCGAACTACGCACAGTTTCGCTTGTCGGTTACACAAACGCCGGAAAAAGCACTCTAATGAATACATTGACAAACGCAGACGTATTCGTCAAAAATATGCTGTTCGCAACACTAGACACAAGAACGCGAAAATGGAACTTGCCAGGTTGGGGACCTGTACTTTTGAGCGATACAGTTGGTTTTGTCCGAAATTTACCGCATCATCTCGTCGCAAGTTTTAGCGCCACGCTTGAAGAAACATTAAACGCAAATTTACTCCTACACGTCGCCGACGCTACAAGCAAACGACTAAACGACGAAATCAACGCCGTATGTCAAGTCCTAGATAACCTAAATATAAGAAAAAAAGATACAATTCTAATACTAAATAAAATCGACGCCATTGAACAAGAACAACTATGCCAATTAACCCAAAAATATAAAAACGCAATACAAATAAGCGCAAAAAATAATCAAGGATTAGAACAATTAACAAATGCCGTAAGCAACGCGCTAAGTAAAGAATTTATTGAAATAACCGTCGAAATGTCTATCGGAAACGGAAAACTACTCGCTTCGCTCGCAAAAAATACAGAAATACTCTCAAAACAATTCACAAACGAATACATAAAAATTCATTGCCGCACCCCAAAACACATCATCGGTAAACTAAAACACGAACCAGACGTCAAAATTACATACAACCAAAATATAAATAACAACGAAAAACAAGAAAAACAATGGTAACTAAATCATTTTAAACCATTCACGAAATTTATTTATTAAATTACGTTTTGACAATTTTTTTATGACAAAAAACTAATAAGGAACGCAACAGTCTCGGCTACAATTTACCACAAGGTAAACAAAAAAACGGTTACGCATTGCACAAAATGAGCGAGGTTTAGATCTTAACCGCCTTTTTGTTTGCCTTGCGGCAAAGTGCAGTAGAGACGACTACGATCCGCATAAAGATTTTTTGTTACAAAAAAAATTGTCTCTAAAATAATCCGTCTAATCCATACGATTTTTCTAAAATCAAAAAAAATTTCTGAAAATATTTGCAGACTGGTATTGTGTTATTTTGCGGAAAGGTTTATACTACC
>JAISLW010000465.1 GCA_031277105.1 Planctomycetaceae bacterium
TTTTTCAACTTATATTTGCCGAATGCGTCATGACTATATTTTTTCTGAAATTCTTCGCTCTTGAAATATTCTACCGTCTCTTTTGGGGCGTCGGTCTTTGTGTCTTCGGTCATGGATTAAATTACCTTTACTGAATTGTATTGGAAATTGCGGTTATACTGCTCTTGCTTGCAATTTGCGATTTTAAGCGTAAAAGTTTGCCGTCCGGTAGTAGTCAGGCTATGTTAAATGTAAATTAAATTAAAGTAAGAGCAGTTTAAAAAACACTGAAGGCGATTATTTTACATAAAGTCAAAATTACATCAAGCCGTCTAATCAAGACGAAATAATAAAAAAATAATTTGAAGCGTATTAAAGAATCGCAACGGCGATTTTAATTGGGGGTGATCCCACTACTTGAATTAAAACTTATTTTCTATAAAATTACGCCCTTTGAATTAATGCCGCAGTTGCGGTTAAACTCTCCAAAAATAGGATAAAAATAAGAATGGAGCCAAATTTAAATAACGATTTAAATAACGATAACACAACAACAAATAATTTTAACGAACAATTTATATTGTCAAACGAACCATTGCCCTCAAGCGGCGATGATTATTCCGCAAAAGATCTCGAACATTTAAGCGATCTCGAACACGTCAGGTTACGTCCCGCAATGTATATCGGCGATACGACTAGTCGCGGTTTACATCATCTTGTCAACGAAGTTGTTGATAATTCAATTGACGAAGCGTTAGCCGGTTACGCTAAAATTATTTTAGTGCAAGTCAACAACGACGGCTCAATAACTGTTGAAGACGACGGACGCGGGATTCCTGTTGAAGTGCATCCTGAATTAAAAAAATCTACGCTTGAAGGCGTAATGACCGTCCTCAAATTCGGCGGTAAATTCTCAAAAGGCGCATACCAGACTTCGGGCGGTTTGCATGGCGTAGGCGTAACTGTTGTAAATTTTCTCTCCGAATGGTGCGAAGTAGAAGTGCGGCGCGGCGGCGCAGTTTATTCGCAAGAATACGCTCGCGGCGTTCCTTGCGGCGACGTTGAAAAAGTTGGCAAGTCAGAAGGTCACGGCACGAAAACTACTTTTATGCCAGATGCGGAAATTTTTCCTGAACGGAAATTTGACAACAACATTCTTTCGCGAAGACTACAAGATTTAGCGTTTCTTAATAGAGGAATAAAAATCATTTACCGCGACGCCCGCAACAACACCGAAGACGTTTTCCAATATGAAAGAGGACTAGTTGATTTTATTGACAATATGAACCGCTCAACCGAAGCCGCTCACAATGATATTTTACATTTCTACGGCGAATCCGAAGGCGTTACTGTTGATATAGCGTTGCAATATACGGTTGAATATACGGAAAATTTGCGTTCTTATGTCAATAATATTTACACCAGCGAAGGCGGCACTCATCTTTCCGGTTTTAGGACGGCGTTGACAAGAACCCTTAACAACTACGGCAAAAATCAATCTATGTTCAAAGAAAAAACTATCACGCCGACTGGTGAAGATTTCCGTGAAGGTTTGAGCGCCGTGCTTTCTGTACGCGTTCCGAATCCGCGATTTGAAGGACAAACGAAAACTAAACTTGGCAACAGCGAAGTCGAAGGCATCGTCAACTCTATCGTTGGCGAGCAATTTGCAAAATATCTTGAAGAGAATCCAAAGACGGCGCAAATTATTGTTAAGAAGGGAATTGTTGCCGCTGAAGCCCGTGAGAGCGCCCGCAAGGCGCGTGCGCTTGTGCGCGAGCGTAAAGGGGCGCTTTCGTTTGGCGGTTTGCCTGGTAAGTTGCGGGATTGTACGAGCAAGGAAGTTGACAAATGCGAACTTTATATTGTTGAAGGCGACTCTGCCGGCGGCAGCGCCGAAGGCGGAAGGGTTCGCGAATATCAGGCAATTTTACCGTTACGTGGAAAAATCATTAACGCTTACAAAGCCCGCGAAGATAAAGTGCTGGCAAACGAAGAAGTGCGGAGTATGATTGCGGCGTTAGGCAGCGGGATAGGCGATGAGATTGATTTGACAAAAAGGCGTTATGGGAAAGTTGTGATTATGACTGATGCGGATGTTGACGGTTCTCATATTAGGACGTTATTGTTGACGTTTTTTTATCGTCAAATGTATGATTTAGTCAAGGCGGGGCATGTATTTATTGCTTGTCCGCCGTTGTATCGAATTAGGCGAAAGGGGCAACCGGATCAATATATTGCGTCGGACGACGTAATGCAACGAATTTTGTTAGACGCGGGTTTGCAAAATGCAGTGTTCGACGCAAACGACGGCAGAACGTTTGAAGGCGAAGCGATGGAGAAACTTTGTAAAACGTTAGCCGGACTTGAAGACGCAATTTTAGCGGTAGAACGACGCGGAATAAGTTTACATGAATTAGCGTTGAGACAAGATGCGCAAACGGCGAGGTTGCCGGTTTATCATGTCTTTTATGACAAGCAGGAGGAGTGGTTTACTAGCCGTGAAAAATTACGCGAATTTCAAGATAAAATTGAAAAAGAAGCGGGACGCGAAATCGCAATTGAAGGAATCGGTTTAGGCGACGACGTTGAAAACGCCGACAATTTGCCAAAATTACGAATCATCGAAATTCACGAAGTAAGAACAATAAATAAATATTTAATCGAATTACGTGAAATAGGATTTGAAGTAGACTCGCTGTTCCCGCAAGACAGAACCGGAAAAGATACGGCAAGATACAATTTTAAACGAAAAGATACAACGCAAGGAATAGAAGACTTGAGGCAATTATTATCGGAAGTCCGTACCGTAAACAACAACGTAATGCAAGTTACAAGATTTAAAGGTCTAGGCGAAATGAATGCCGAAGAGTTACGCGATACAACATTGAATCCGGCAAATAGAACGTTGATACAGGTAACGATGGAGGACGCTTCAACGGCTGATAATTTATTCAGAATTTTAATGGGCGACAAAGTTGAACCGCGCCGCGAGTTCATCGAAAAACACGCCCTAGACGTAAAAAACCTAGACGTTTAAAATTTTAACCGTTCACAAAAATCTGTTTATAAAATTACGTATATGCGATTTTGATGGGCAAGTACGAATTCCGAACTTAAAAAATTATGATGATTCTTGATGGTAAAAAATTATCTGGCGAGATGCGGCGTGAGATTGGCGAGTCTGTTTTGCAATTTCGGTTGCGGAATGGTTTTGTGCCGGTGTTGGCGGCGATAATTGTTGGCGATGATCCTGCGAGTAAAATTTATGTTAGCAACAAGGAGAAGGCTTGCAAGGAAGTTGGGATTGAGAGTAAGATTTTGAGGTTAAGCGGTTCGGCGAGAGTGGAAGAGTTATTGTTTGAGATAGACCGTTTGAATACCGACTCGGCGGTGCATGGAATTTTGGTTCAGCGTCCGTTGCCGAATAATTGTAATGAAAATTTAATATTGGATGCGATAGACCCGCGTAAGGACGTTGATGCGTTTCATGCTGAAAATGTGGGTTTAATTTCGCAAGGTCGTCCTCGTTTTTTTCCGTGTACGCCTTATGGGATTCGGGAGTTATTGTTGCGGAGTGGTATTGAGACGGGCGGCAAGAGTGTTGTGATTGTGGGGCGGAGTGATATTGTGGGCAAGCCGATGGGATTGATGTTATTGCAAAAGGGGAAGGGCGGCGATGCAACGGTTACGGTAGCTCATTCGCGGACAAAAAACTTGCAAGAAATAACGAGCCAAGCGGATATTTTGATTGCCGCTATCGGATCGCCGAAATTCATAAAGGCGGAAATGGTAAAAGAGGGCGCGGTAGTTATTGACGTAGGGATAAACAGGTTAGGCGACGGCAAAATTTGCGGGGATGTAGATTTTGACAATGTAAAAGAAATCGCATCGGCAATAACGCCTGTTCCAGGCGGAGTAGGTCCTTTAACTGTAACAATGCTATTGCTAAACACGCTAAAAGCCGCTGAACTCATAATAAAACAAACTCAAGTGAAAGTATAGAAACTAATTGTAACTCGTTTAGTTACGATTGGAGGTAATAAAAAATGGGGTTATACGAAAAAATCGAAGACGATATACTTGATTGGCTTATTGAGGTAGCAAAACAGCGTGGTATGCAGTTCAGTAAACAAATAGTAAAAATAATATTTGACAACCTTGATTATAACTTTTTTGATTTTGTTAGTACGGTAAAATTACTCCATGATCTCTATGATTTACCCCTCCAAAAAAATACAGACAATAATACAGAAAATGAAGAAGATAAAAGGATCTATTTTGCACAACTAGACAATTATCAAGAATTGTACTGCCCGAAATTAAATCAGTGGCTTGAAAACAGCGATACGCTAGACGAAAATGACAAAGAGATTACTAAATTAAAAATTGAAATATCTAAACGTGATAGAATAATTTCAATACTACAAAAACTGATACATGTTGCTTGTCAAGAGGATGAAAAATCTACAAATCATCAAAAAGAGATTTGAGTTTTTTGTTAAATTTTTGTAACTATTCAGTAGTTTATTTTGTTTATTATTTAATTTTGTCGTTGTTTTGTTTTCGTCCCGATAGGGACGGTATTTTCATAACCGCAGGTCTTTGATCTGCGGTTAAAAGTCAACACGCAACTCTGCCCCGACAGTGGCAGGACTTTTTTCGTTACATAAAGGGAAATTCTAAAAACTCATTTTAGAGATATCCTCTTAAATTCTAATTTAAAATATTATGGGTAATGATACGATAATTTCGCTTGCGACTTATAATGAGCGTGAGAATATTCCGTTGATGATTGAGCAGATATTTGCGAATATGTCTGATGTGGATATTTTGGTTGTGGATGATAATTCGCCGGATGGGACGGGTGATTGGGTTGCGGAGTATCAGCGTAATGAGGTGCGATTAAAGTTATTGCGTAGGTCGGGCAAGTTGGGTTTGGGGACGGCGATGTTGGATGCGATGCGATTTGCGGTTGACAATGATTACAAATATTTTATTAACATGGACGCTGATTTGAGTCATTCGCCAAAATATTTACCTTTATTACGTAGCAAGATGTTGGAAGGCGGTTATGATGTTGTGATTGGATCGCGTTATATTTTGGGCGGTGGTATTGAGGGTTGGCCAGCAGTTAGGCGTTGGATGAGTTATCTTGTTAATTTGGGGGCGAGACTGTTGCTTAAATTAAAAACGAAGGATAACAGCGGCGCTTTTAGGTGTTATAAAGTGGAGTCGTTGAAATTGATTTGTAATGAAAAATTTCTTTCGAGGGGTTATTCTTTTTGTGAGGAAGTTTTATTTAGGTTGAATAAAAAGGGCGCTGTTTTTACGGAAGTGCCGATTATTTTTGTTGACCGAAAATATGGGAAGTCAAAAATAAACAAAAAAGAGGCGATCAACGCTATCTTAATTTTTTTACGTTTAGGGATTTTTGGGGCATAAACATAATTAGGTAATTTCTAAAAACCACAAATTTATTTTCATTAACCACAGAGAACACAGAGGAAATTTTTAATTGCAATCAAAACGTTATTTAATATTATAATTGACTTTTTGATTTAAAATATCTTAAAAAATTTCTTCTCTGTGAATTTTGTGTTCTCGGCGGTTAAATAAAAAAATGGTTTTTAGAAGTTCATATTATTGATTTTTAAGATGATTTTATCATATATTTTAGTTTTTTTATTTGTGTTATTTGTTAGTTTTTTTTGTTGTTGTTTAATTCGGCGTTATGCGGGTTATTTTGGTTTAGTGGATATTCCGGGCGGGCGTAAGATACATGAGTGTCCGGTATCGACGGGGGGTGGTCTTGGGGTATTTTTTGGGATATTTATATTTTTTGCGATTTGTCAATTGTTTTTATTTTTAACTTCGGCGATGCAATTGCAAGCGTATATTCCTGATTTTGTATCGATTAGGGTTGATGGTTTAATGCGGCGTAGTTTACAGCTTTGGGTATTGCTTGGTCTTAGTTTTGTGTTGTTATTTGTTGGTTTGCTTGATGACAGGTTTAATTTGCATTGGTCGATTCGTATATTTGTTCAGATAGTGGTTGCGGTTATTGCGGTTTATCAGGGTTGGCGTTTAACTGTGTTTATTGATGTTCCGTTATTGACGTTTGTGTTGAGTGTGTTGTGGATAGTTGGGTTAACGAATTCGTTTAACATGCTTGACAACATGAATGGTTTGTCGGGTGGGGTGGCGATGATATGTGGTATTTTTCTTGCGATAGTTATGTTTATTTCGCCTAATCCGGAATCGTTGGAGCCGCAATTTTTTGTTGCGGGATTTTTGTTAGTTATAGTTGCGTCGCTTGTTGGTTTTTTGTTTCATAATAATCCGTTTTATGCGGGTTTATTTATGGGCAATGGCGGTTCTTATTTTATAGGTTTTTTGTTAGCGGTTTTGACGTTGATAGCGACGTTTACGAGTGGCGACGGGTTGCCGCAGACGGTTTTTGTGCCGTTAATTATTTTGGCGGTTCCGTTGTATGATATGATTTCTGTTATTATTATCAGGATAAAAAATGGCAAAAGTCCGTTTGAAGGCGACAAAAATCATTTTTCGCATCGTTTGGTTGCGATAGGTCTAACTAGAACGCAAGCGGTATTGACTATTTATTTAGCGACGGTAATTTGTTGTATTGGCGCAATTTTGTTATATCAAGTTACGTTCTACGGCGCTATTCTAATTTTCGCGCAAATAATAATGTTATTATTACTAATTGCCATTTTAGAGATAGCCGCAAATTATAACGAACAAAAAAAACAAAAATAACAAACAACTAAAAAAAATTTGGCAACCGTTCAAGAAAATTTAGGGAATAGATTTTAGGGAGTAGGAAGTAGTTTGTCAGAAGGAACGCAGGCGTCTCGCCTGCATTTTGCCGATAGGCAAACAAAAAGGCGCTTGCGATTTAAACCTCGCTCATTTGCGGTTGAGTACAACCACATGCAGGCGAGATGCCTGCGATCCTGAAATGCAGGCGAGACCAACGGATCGCGGGCATCTCGCCTGCACTTTGCCGATAGGCAAACAACAAAATCGGTTGAGATATAACCTCGCTCATTAGCGGTTGAGTACAACCGCATGCAGGCGAGACGCCCGCGAACCTGGGATGCAGGCGTTCCGCCTGCGAATCTGAAGGAACACCAGGCGAAATGTTTGCGATCTTGAAGTGTCTGCGATCCTGAAATACAGGCGAGACCACCGGATCGCGGGCGTTCCGCCTGCGATTCTGAAGGAACACAGAAGAAATGCCCGCGATCCGTCAATCTGTCCCTTCTTGTCCCTAAAAAAATCCTTCTAATCTGACTAATCTGTGGACAAAAAAATCGATCCACAGATTACGCAGATTAGAAAGATTATTTTAAATTTGAAATCAAAATCTTTAATTCCGAAAAAAAAAAGCCCGCCTACCTACGAGGTAAACGGGCCAAAGGGTCATTAGAATGTTCGTCAAGTTGAAAAATTATTCGCTTTGATATTCTCTAAAAATTTCATTTGCGTAAGGTAGGCGGCTAAAAAAATTAAACACTGTGCCGAAACGCCGCATTACGGTTTATACCATCAATAATTTTTTATATTTTACACATCTAAAATAAACATATTTTAGGCTTTATGAATTATTA
>JAISLW010000473.1 GCA_031277105.1 Planctomycetaceae bacterium
AAAAATTCGCAGATTTCACGCAAGCATGTAAAGATTTTTTCAAAAACATAAAAAAACACAAGGCGTCACTACGTACACTACTCGCCGAAAATTTCCACATACAAAAAAATTAAAAAAAAACGCATTTCAAAGTGAGAAAAGTATACCTAATGGTTGGTCTCGTAGTAGTAATCAATCTTTAGAAGAAATTCTTTCACAACCAGGTAGATTGGAAGGATTATTAAATTTACTACAGTAAATTTAAATCTCATTATATTTGAATTCATATCTATGAATATAAATCATGTTAGAATTTGTATAAATACTAGAATAAAATGAATTTAAATATGAGACAATAATTGCATTAATTTTAGGAGACACCCTATATGAATCAGAGACCAAATTTAATTGATTGTATTTCAATTGGTTTTATAATTGGATGTGTATTGGGATATTTTTTTATTCCTTCACAAACCATGAATGGTGGCGACAATGTTGCAATAGGTGGAATAATCGGTATTATTCTTGCTATATTATTCTATGGTTTTGTTATTAAAAAAAAAGAGTAAAGTTGAGAACAATCATTTATTGTAACAAAAATATACCTTATTCCCATCACTTTACTGTCCAGTTTTTTCAATTCACCGCTGTATAGTTACAAATAAATTCAAAAATATAAAAAAATACCGTGAACGGTTACGTTTTTTTGTTACAAAAATTGCTCCTCTTGCCAATCAAAATCGCCAAACGTAATTTTCTAAACAAATTTCTGTAAACTACAAACAATTTTTTAAAAACATGAAACGTTTATTTTTTGTAACGATAATTCTGATTTTGACTCAAACGGGTTGTAATCGGATCGATAATTTACCGCAAACGACAACTAAAACTAATTCGTCTGAAACAGCGGCGGTTAAACTTGCGCCGTCGCAACCTACGGAGATTGCACAAGAGGCGATTAAGTTGATAGAGGAAGTTGGCGGAAAATATGAGTTGACGGCAACAGGCGATTTGAAATTGGTCTCCATCGACGGCGATAAAATTAACGCCGGAATTTTTGACGCAATCGCAAAACAAAACGAATTGACAACCGTCAAAATAACAAACGTCAATAACTTCAACGACGAACTTTTACAAAAATTAACCGGTCTGAAAAAAATTACAAATTTAACTATAACGAACTCGGCAATAACAAACGCATCCGTTAAATCTATTGTTAAATCATTTCCGGCGATTCATGTTCTTGATCTATCGCGTAATATTTTATTGACGGACGAGTCGATTTTGGAGATAACTAACTTGATCGAAGTTGAGACGTTGATATTGGTTTATTGTTCTTTTACGGAATTGCATTTAGCGGAGTTGTCAAAATTGCCGAAATTACGGGCATTGGATATACGCGGCAATCTGTCAATAGGCAACAACGGATTAGACGTTTTGGCAAAATTACCGTCGTTGCGGTCTTTGAAACATTCGTCGCCTGCGGTTGACGACGTTGGAATAAAAGCGCTGGTCAAAGCGCCTAATCTTGACACGCTTGACATACAAGATTTTGCAATCAGCGACGTTGCCGGCGTAGAGTTCAATAGAATCCCAATGTTGTCAAATTTGCTTATTTATCGTTGTACAAATTTTGGTTCGTCAGGTCTTATGGCGTTGCGTGGGAAGCCGCTAAAACGATTAACATTGCGCGACTTGCCCGCCATCGACGACGCGGGACTGGAAGTATTTCGCGAATTATCAACATTGAAACGACTCTACTTGTTTGAATTGGATGCGGTTACCGACGACGGTATGCGAAATTTGATCTATTTGAAAGAACTTGAAACATTAGAAATCAGAAATCTAACGCTCATCACAGATAAAACTACAGAATCAATCGCACGAATGCTAAACTTAAAATCACTCAACATCAACGGCGCACAACTAACAGATAAATCCATCGATCTAATATTATCATTGCCAAAATTAAAAGAACTAACACTAAAAAATATACCAGAAATATCAGACGACAAAAAAAAGAAATTACAAGAATCAAAAAAATTCACAACACTGAATCTCTAAAAACTAACGTTTAAAACAATCAGAGATCAAAAACGAATATTGATGAAATAAGGATAAATTTTTTTTGGTAACCGTTCTCGAAAATTTAAACGACAAGTTTTAGAGAATAAGGTTTAGTTTTTTAGAAAACTAGATAATAGTTTTTTGTTATAAAAAAATTGTTACACTTGTTGCTCATGTCCCACTTGTCCCATAAAAATTGCCAAAACGTAATTTACTAAAAAAAATTCCGTGACCGTTTACAATCTCTTACAAAAAAATTAAAAGAAATCGAGGTAAAAAATGCGAAAAATATTTATGATTATTGTTGGTTTAACCTGTTTATTTTTTTCATCGGGCGTTGTTAGCGGCGCTGAAGTGGAGCGGAAAATACTTTATTTTTCATGTTCTGCGGGTTTTGAACATTCGACCGTCAAGAGTGTCGGCGGCAAACCTTCGGTATCGGATGTTGCGATTACAACTGCTTGCGGCAAGGCTGGCATAACGGTAGTATGTACGAAAGACGGTTCTGTTTTCGACGGGGCAATTGATTCTTATGATGCGTTTGTTTTTCAGACGAGCGGCGATCTTACGAAGGGTGAAAAAAATCATCCTGAATGGGCGTTGCGGGAGAGCGGTTGGCGTAAATTGTTGGCGGCGGTACGCGGCGGCAAGGGATTTGTTGGTTTGCATCCGACGACGGATTCCAATCGCATCGGCGGCGACGTTTATGAAAATTCACCCAAAGATAAAGTAACAGAATTTACAAAATTTATCGGCGCTGAATTTACAATTCACGGAGTATCGCAAGAGGCAACAATATCAGTCGTTCAACCGTCGCCGTTTGTATGGCTTGGCGTTAAGGGTAAAAGTTTTCGTATGTTTGACGAGTGGTATGTTCATAAAAATTTTGCGGATGATATTTGTGTTTTTGCGGTATTAGAGACGGCGGGCATGCGTGGCGATATGTATCGGCGACCGCCGAGTCCGATAGTTTGGGGACGTGCAGAGGGCAAGGGGCGCGTGTTTTATTCGGCGTTTGGACATTACGATAATTATTGGCAAGACGCTGACAAAATCAATCTTGTCCTGCAACTAATCCAAGCAGCCGCCGGAGATATAAAAGTTGACTTAACCCCAAATATAAAAACAATAACTCCCGAAGCGTCAACTCTAAAACAAGAACCAAAAAAATAAGGCAACAATTCACGAAAATTTAAACGACAAATTTTAGAGAATAGGGGGTAGGGGAACAATTTTCGTAACAATAAATATTTGTCAAGCTATGTACAAGATGGGACAGATTGACGGATCGCGGGCGTCTCGCCTGCATGCGGTTGTACTCAACCGCCGGTGAGCGAGGTTTAATATCTCAACAGCCTTTTGGTTTGCCTTGCGGCAAATTGCAGGCGAGACGCCCGCGATCCTTCTCAATTTTTCGTTACAAAAATTCAAGATCAAAAAAATTTTGATCCACAGATTAAAAAGATTATTTTAAAAAAATCTTTCTAATCTGCGTAATCTGTGGACAACAAACTTTGATCTCTTTTTGATCTCAATTTTTGTAACACGAAAACGGTGATATAAATCATTCCGCAAAATAACACAATACCAGACCGTAAAAATTTTCAAAATTTTTTTAATTTAAAAAATCCAACAGGAACATAACCGTCTCTGTTGCTATTCTTATTAACAATGTTCTATTTAACAACGTCTATTTTTTTCTATCAGCCTCTGGAATATATGCCGGTAATTTTTTTTCGGCATATATCTTTTTGAATTGGGTGAGACGTTGCCGTCCATTTATCATTGGCAAATTTAAGTTGTCCTCTCCAATAAACGGCTTCGCATATTTGACAAAATCATCAGTTACGTCCGTACCGTTTTTTGTAATCCAATTTTGCGGAAAAGTTCGCTCGCTGTTTGCAACTTGTTCAAGCGGCGCCTTGTCGTATCTTACATTGTAAATGAAACTTTTTTCACGTAAAATTGTTGACATATAACCGCCCTGCCCCGTTGCCGCTAACTCCATCGCCTTTTGACCAAGTTTATACGCTTCATCAAGATCGACCGTCGAAGCATACCCGATAGAATGCCGTTGATCCGTTCCTGGAACATTCCCGCGAGCGGCGCCTTTTGCAGGTAATCCGCGATTGTTGAGATAGTTTACAATAATTTGCGCAACAGTAATTTGACTCGCACTAAAACTTGTATGCCCAAAAGAATCCTTAACCGCGCCGACTTCGCCAACATCAAACCCTTCGCTAACCACAACAATACACCGCCCCGCTTGACGCAACATATCCGCAACTTGATCGCCAAGCGTGTCAAGCGAAATTTTCGATTCCGCAAGATAAATCAAAAGCGGCATCTCCCGCCCAAGATCGGCAAGCCGCGCCGCAGCCGGAATAAAACCAATCTTACGTCCCATCGCCTGAAGCACAAGCACTGGATCCGCAGGAGACGACCCCTTATTCTCCTCATTCGCATACTGAACGGCATGAATCCAATACTTCGCCGTCGAAGCATAACCCGGCGTGTGATCAATCAACTTGAACTCGCTATCGCCAACATCATTGTCAATCGTTTTCGGCACGCCAACTGCTTGCAAGTCAAGCCCCCGCCGCCGCGCAATTTGAGCAATTTTATTAGCCGTATCCATTGAATCATTGCCGCCATTATAAAGAAAATAACCGACGTTATGCGCTTTCAATACTTCAATCACACGAGCAAAATCTTCCTCCTGATGCGATTTAAGCTTATACCGGCAAGTCCCAATCGAACCGGCAACCGGCGTATAACGAAGCAAAGCAATTTCTTCAGCCGGTTGATCCGAAAGATTCAGAAGGTCTTCCTTGAGAACCCCCTCAATACCATGAACAGCGCCATACACAACGCCAATATTGTCAAATTCATAAGCCGCATCAATCACTCCACGCAACGAACTATTAATCACACAAGTAGGACCTCCACTCTGCGCAATAATCACATTTTTTTTCATTATTCTAAAATAAATATCTTTTAGGGTTATTGAATTATCGTTACAAAAATTATCATCAAAATAACATAATGCCAATTCATTAAATGTTTCTCAAACCGACAATAAACATAACGCTATTTTAATCAAGTTTATGTTTAGACTTCGCTGATTTTAATTCATTGTCAAATTCTTCAAACGTATCGCATTTTATTGCAGTTTGTACGAGTTCGTGAAGGCGATTAAAGTCAGTAATAATATAAAGCGAATCCCGAACCGTTTCTGAAACTTCGCCAAATTTTATATCTAAAATAGATATAATGTCTTCTATCCGACTCTCTAGGCGACCTTTAATTTCGCCGATTACTATACCTCTTTTTTCGCCTATTACTTCACCGATTTCTATACCTCTTTTTTCGCCTTTTTTTTCGCCTATTGCTTCGCCTATTTCGATGCCTCTTTTTTCGCCTATGACGGCATAACGTTCTGCGAATGGGGATAACATAATCTTTTCTCCTCTAAATGTTTTTTGAAATTGTTGGTTAATTTGCTCTACGCCTTTTTGTGTTAAATGACTGCCATTGTCAAAAACATAACAAGCAAGAAGACGAGCAAAATCTACTCGCTCCGTATCATGCGAAGATGACCTCAACTCCGACAAAAATTGCTCCTCGCACAATATCTTATCTAAGTCCTTGCTCTTTATCGCTTGCATTACTCGCAATGCCGAATAAAGTTCGGGGACTTCCGGATCTCGCGGCAAATCACTCTTGGAAATAGCCGATAAATCAACGACAAGACACTTCTGGTTAATCGTTAAATCAACAGCGCCGTCTATTTTCTCAAATTCGTCTATAAGTTCAACAGACCCCGTGTAAGCGCCATCGCCATGATACAACATTATCAACAAAATCGGTGAAAGCTTATAATCGCTCGTATAAATCTTGTTGTTTTTAGCGTCGATAATCTCAAGACGTATTATTTGTGATTCATAAATAAACAATTGCGATATCGAATGAGGATAATTATAACTTTTATGCTCGACAATAATATAAATCTTGACATGTTTACGCAAGTTATTTCTAAACGGGACTTCATACACTATATCGGCTCGGTACTCCTGAAAATCTTCATCATAAAAACGTTTAATCGATATAGATAAATTAGGCAAGTCAAG
>JAISLW010000039.1 GCA_031277105.1 Planctomycetaceae bacterium
TTTTGATCAACAACTGATTTTTTGCTCGCCGTTTTGCAATATTTCAACTCTAAAACCCATTCATATTTCGCTTGCGAATATTTTGGGTTACGTTGCAAAAATATATCAACACGACCGGAATCAACTTCGCTCTCGCTTATCGGAATGTAATTATCGTCCAAAATTAGATACGTAAGTAAAATCGCCTTGATATACTTTTCGTCAAAATTTTGCAAATCATAATTTGATATTTTACTAAGTACATTTTTTGAAATATAACTGATAAAATTGTTAATATTTCCGTTAATTGCAATTGACTTTATTGACTTCTCCAATAAAGACGTATCAATACGAATAAGTTTAGAATTTTCCGAAATCAAAAATCGAACCTGTTCCCAATAAATTCGTTGAATCGAATAATTAGGAATTGTTAATTGAGTTTTACCGTCACAAAGTCCATTGATCGTCAACAAACCCATGTAAAACAATAACGAAACAAAATAATCATCATCAACCAAATTATCTATCGAAAATTTTTCTAACAATCGCGAAACTATACCGCCGTCCTTGATTATTTGAAGCAATATATCACGGTTCTTTTCATTTTGACAAAGACGACGCAAACGCTTAGAATCTATACTCAAATTAGGATCAATAAGATTGACCGGTAAATCTTCGTCTTCTAATATCTGTTCAAAAAAGTAAAAAATCATTGACGAATTATAGATTTTGTTTTCTGCTTTCGGGTTGAACAAGTAACCGTTGTAATAACGTTCCATGTCAACTTCAATTTGGCTCTCCTCAATTCCTACCGCATTCATTATCAATTTCACTTCATCGCTGGTGAAACCTAACATTTCATTGTATTTCTTTTTGATTGTGTAATTGGTAGCAATATTATATCCGCTGGTCAAATCGTCAAGCATAACGGGAGAGATTCCGGTAATAAACGTTTGACCGATTATGCCATCGCCGGAAGCAATTTTGAGTTTCTCGTAAAAATCACGAACTATGCCGTTGACGCGAACAACATCACAATAAAAATCATCGCCCAATTCCGAACCCATTGCAATTAAATCATTCGCAAAATGGTCATACTCGTCAATGATCACAAATATCTTTAGACCGGCAGATTTCGCGGCGTTAAAAGCCAGACCTAAACTTTCAAAAATAAATTGTTCACCGTGATTAATTTGATTGATTATTTGTTCAATATTTGTGAACAAATTTTTATGGCTTGTCAAAAAACCGTTAACCGATTGTCTTATATTTCCGGTAAAAGAATTTCTAAATCTATCAATACCTGACGTATCAATTCCAGAAAAATTGAATCCCATCACGGCATAACTATTTTTTAGCGGCGTCGGATTTTTACCAATATAAAGATCGCCGAATAATTGTTCAAATTCATCGGCGTAATTAACGTCGTAATAATACGACAACATTGAAATAAAAAGACTTTTCCCAAAACGGCGCGGACGAATAAATATTTTGCTATCGTTGCTTTCGTTTTCTAGTAATTCAATAAAACGCGTCTTGTCAACATAAACATAATTTTTCTCCGTCCGAACACTCTTAAAATTAGCGTTGCCGTAAGGCAATAATTTAGGGGATTTTGTACTCATAATTTATTATGAAAGATTGATATGAATTTATACCGTCCTTTGGATAGTATTTGAATTTTAGCGGTTACATTTTGTTGTTTTGTTCGTGATTTTTTGATTTGACGACGCCTGCGATTTGTAATAATGTCAAAGTTGTTTCTAGCGGCGACTCAGTGAAATTGACGACCGGATCAACCATAGCGTCCAATACAAAAACTTCCAACGAATTATCGCCGCCAACTTGAACCGCATAATTATTTGACTTACCCGATAATAAATCAGACGAAAAAAATAATTCATCAACAATATTAGCAAGATCAATTTTTTGTTCTTTTTGATTTTCATTTATTGTTGCAAAATTTTTTATTTGCGTATCGGGAAAAAATTGTTGTTTCAAAAAATTCATGAACGGCGCCGCCGCTAAAGCGATAAACAAAATTGATGCGGCAACAATGAGCCAAAATTGTTTTTTCCAATAACCGCCATAATAATTTTGTCGTAAACTTTGATTTTGGCGCTCGCAACCGCTCTGATAATATTTTTGACTGTTTGATTGAATAACTATTTTATCAGAAATGTCGGCGTCTGAAACGTCTGTATTATCATTATCCGCAACGTCGATATTGGGAAAACACAACTCTATCTCAAGTTGCAACATCTCCGCATAATATTTCGACAAATTAGGACGCCGTCTAACATACCACGCCGTCAATACGTCAAGCGGCTGCGCATCGTCAAGAGCACAGTCAATACGATACATAAAATATCGATCAAAAATATTCATAGAAAACCCCGCAATTTTTTTCGTGCGCGATGAAGTTGAACTCGCACATGACCTTCGCTCTTGCCAGTCCGTTCCGCAACTTCCGATAACGTCAAATCATCACGATAACGAAACAAAAGAATCTCATACTCCTCCGGCGAAAGTCGCCGTTTAACGCCGTCCCAGATACTCCGCCGCTCATCCTCAATATCAACTCGATCTACCGGCGCCCAAAAAGGTTCGACTACTTCTTCTAACGACGCTACCTTTCTACTACGACTCTCCGTTACCGCCAGACGAAACGCAATTCGATACAACCAACCAATAAGTTTAGCGCCGGATTTAAGTTGATCAATCATCTCAAACGCCCGCACTAACGCCCGCTGCGTCAACTCCTCCGCCAACTCCGAATTGGAAGTTATTCGTAACAAAAAACGTTGAAGCGCCGTTCTATACCTGTTGTCAATTTCGTCAAACGCCCGCGTCTCGCCCAATCGAACCAAATCGACCAATTCGGAATCGGCAAAAGTTTTATACGAAACCGCCGTAATTTTTATTTCAGATAATTGATTTTGATTCATTGACGGTTCTGAATTTTATCAGTTACTTCTTTAAGTCTTTTGGCAATCAGTTTCCAAACTTCAGGATTATCCAAATTTATCTTAACAGAAACATTAGTTCCTCCGGCGTTAATCTTGACCGTTTGCAAAAATTCGCGTTCCGGCGATTTTTCAGCGGTATTCAATTGGACTAACGCCGTCAAACCCGTCAACAAATCACGAAACGCCGCGCTATCTTCAACCGTCCGCATCTTAACGTCGATCTCAAATTGCAATTTATTTTTCTCCTCGTAAAGAGTCGATTTAACGCCCTTAATCTTACTGAAAAATTCAATTCCATTAGAATTGATTTTTGCAAGTTTCAATTGACGGTCAATAAACAGAAAACAAGTTTCATCGACAACCAATTCCTTTTTCTTTTGAGTCGTGTCCAACTTGGAATATCGACCTGTTTTAAACGCTTGACAATATCGCGATATTTGATCGTCGTCGGCAAAAATTACCGCATAACGTCCAACTCCCAATTTTACGCCGGCACAACAAAATTCAATATCGCGATTACGATACTCAAAATCAAATTTAAGAATAAAATCGCCGTCGGGTTCGTTACGGATAAATTTATAATCCGTGCCTTCGCGAAAATATTTCAAAAACGAAATTAACGGACGCGGATTAATATCGACGATAAACGCCAACACGCCGTCAAAATCAATCTCAAAATCCTTTGTACGACCTAGCGCTATATCTGTAATATCTTTCAAATTTTCGTCAATGTCATCATCGTCAAAATCGGCGCGCAACTCGAAAATAATCGCATCAAGATGTTGAAAAACCGTTTGAACGCCTTTACGAGTCGTAATATCCGATTCAATAAATTGACGTAAGTCTTGGGCAACTTCGGCAGGCAACATCTGATTGAGTTTATCTTGCGACAACTCTCGTTCTATCGCATTATCGCACGCATCAGTATATGCTTCGGCGAAAGGTTCCCATTCGGGAAGATTAAATAACCGTTGGACAAAATCAGACGAAGCAAACGCCTTGAAGTTGTCGCGGTACGAAATAATCGTCGGACTCTTGGCGACGACTATAAAATTCAAGGCAAAATTAACAGTTAAAAAAACCGCTAACGCCGAAACAGAAACAAAAAATCTTTTTGTCATAGTAACTCCTTTTCTATACCGACCGTATTTGAAATCCAATAATTCAAATACGATCACATTAGTAAATAGTAATTGACCGGCAAACGCTGCGCGATCAAATTTCAACAACAATATTATGACGTTGACAAACCGCAATTTGTTACATAAATTTTCAAAAATATTAAAAATATATTACAAGTACGGGCGATACAGCGTTGTTTTGGCGTTGACTTATTTTTTGGCGCTACTTTTCATGCGGTTAATAATAGTGTATATTTTTTCTGATTTTTCGGGACGCAGTTTTACGACAATATTAAGTACGATAAGTTTACTATATAAATATAAATTGTATTCGCAATATTTGACGGCATGATTTGACGCTTTATTGATAATTACCGTCAATTTTGCAATTGTAACCGAAAATTCAAATGTGAGTAGTTTAAAATTCAATTAACCTTTTACAACAATAATCCAATGTATAAAAAATTATTATTAGCGCCGGTTGCGTTTTTGTTTTTCATCTGTTCTTGCGTTTCCGGTATTTTTGCGGACGAACTTACAATTGCCAATGAGTCAGAGGTACTTTACGGCGCCGGAGTACACGCTTTTTTTGACGGCGATTACAAAAAAGCAATCGAAATATTTGATAAAGTCGAATCACTCGGCTCGGAAGACCCGCGACCTTATTTTTTTGCCGCAATTGCCCGATACAGACTAGACGTTAATTCCGCCGACGCAGACAAATATTTCAAAAAAGCATCAACGCTCGAATGGCAAGGTAAAAACCTTCGCGAATACGACGTGCCTGAATCTCTACGCAGAATACAAGGCAACGAAAGATTACATATTGAGAAATACAGAACGCAGGCAAAAATTATATGGCAAAAAACAAAAACAACACAAGACAAAATAAAATACGGTACGCAAATTGCAAATGATAAAAACATCGTAGCCGAAGTATCAAAGGCTTTCGTCGGAAATGCCGAATTCGGCGCAAAAACTCCAGACCCTTTCAAAGACGACGATAAAAATAATAACGCAAAAAATAAAAACGACGATAGATTGAAAGCAATTCTCGAAGGCAACAATCCAGTAGCAGGATCCGAAGACGTAATTGAAACAATCGACGTTCATGTTGAAAACAATCCAAACAAAACATACGACGCCGAAGCAATTGCAGGAACTATTCAACAAGAAGGTGAAATGATTATTGAAGACGACGATATTTTTGCAGAATTTGACGACGATCAAAATGATATTACAAAAAATACAGACGATATTAAAATAACAGAAAAAACAGAACCGCTAAAAGAACCAAACCCAAAAACAGAACCCGAAACAACGCCAACGCCAGAAACAAATACCGAAACAAAAATAGAACCAAAACCCGAAACAGAACCCGAAGCAGAACCCGATTCAAACGAACCAATGCCCGAACCCCTCGAACCAACAGCCGACGATGAATCAGCCGAGCCAATTATCGACCCCGAATCCGCCGAACCAATCGTCAACCCCGAACCAACTAAACCAAGCAACTTTCATTGAACGGGTTGAATATACATATATCTAAAGGGACCTTCTAAAAACCATAAATTTATTTTTATTAACACAGAGAACACTGAGAACACAGAGGAAATTTTTAATTGGCGTCAAAACGTTATTTAATATTAGAATTGACATTTTGATTTAAAACATTTTTAAAAATTATTCTCTGTGGACTCTGCGTTCTCAACGCTTAAATTTAAAACTGATTATTAGAAGTTCACTTTATTTAAATCAGTTTAATATGAGATCGGTTTAAAGATGTTACGTTATATTTTAATAATTTTTTTATTATTATTTTGCGGTTGTCGCGACGCTGTTGATATTGGCGACGGTTGTATAATTTTGGCGGTTTCGGTTGAGCCTCATGCTTATCTTGTCGAGCGTATTGGCGGCGGTCGTGTTTGCGTCGAGGTATTGGTGCCGATGGGCAAGGAGCCTGAAAGTTATCAACCAACGCCGGAACGAATTGTTATGTTGACGCGTGCGGCGGTTTTTTTTCGTACAGGAATGCCGTTTGAAGAAGCAATTATTCCGAAACTTAAATCAATAGCGTCTGATTTGCGAGTGGTAGATTTGCGGAACGGTATAAAATTGAGACCGATGGAGTTTCATAATTGTCATTCGCACGAACAAGATCATAAACAAAATCACGAACATGATCACAAAAAAAATCGCGAGCAGGATCACGGAAATTCGCATGGCGATTGTTGTGAAGATCACGAAAATTCGCATAAGAACAATTCGGGCAACCATGATGTCGCGGGAGTTGAATTTGATCCTCATATTTGGTTTAGTTTGGAATTATTGCGAATAGAGGCTGATACGGTTTTAAGTGTTCTTATTGATCTTGTTCCGAATTGTGCGGACGAGTTTCGCAAAAATTATGAGAATTTTATATCGGAATTGGAATCGGTCAAATTAAAATTAAGCGAAATACTAAAAAACTCAAAGGACAAAACAATATTTGCGTTTCATCCGACGTATGGTTATTTTTGCGACGAATTTAATTTACGACAACGCTCAATCGAAATCGGAGGCAAAACGCCAGGTCCGCAACAATTAATAAAAATAATAAATGAAACCATAAAACACGGACAATTAGAAGGCAAAAAAACGGTCATTTTTGTACAACCAGAATTTAATAAAACGCCCGCAAATTCAATTGCCGAAGCGGTAAATGGACGTATTGTTGAACATTCAGCTTTGGAAAAAAATATTTTTCAAAGCATGATAAATTTCGCCGAAGAAATTGCTAAACAAAACGATTGATGGATCGGCGGAAAAGAAATAGCGAGTAGGGGGTAGTAAAGTAGATGATAGAAAATTAGAGATTAGAGATTAAAGGATATTTTTTTGATTTGGAATTGGAATTAGTGGAATAGATTTTTTGTAACGAAAATTATCGCTAACATTATGGTTGTCCAATTTGTCCTTTTAAAAATATAATTGTTCGTATTGGAAATTTATTGATTTTAAAGCGTCAAAGTTTGCCGTCTGATAAATAATCAGGCGAAGGTAAACGCAAATTCGGGAGTGTAAAGTTTACAAAGGGTATCAAATGGAAAGAGATGAAGATTTGATTTTATTTTTGCGTCGTGTTGTTTGTTGGTTTCTTTTTCCGGCGATATTGATTCCGTGCGGTATAATTTTTTTGTTTGTTTTTTTGTGTTTTTTTTGGTCGATGGGCGATACGTTTACGGTAACGGCGTTAGGTTGGGTGATTTTGGCGTTAGGTTTTTTTTGGTGTATTTCGTTTGTTGCGATAATAATTTGTCTTGCAATTGCTTTTTTGCGACAAGGCGAAATTTACGATAAGAAATTATGAACGGATTGAATGTTGAAATTAAATTTGCCATAAAAATATGATATGCGAATCGTATTTAGGATTTTGTCGATATGAGTAGGCTTGTCAAAGTCTGCTTATATTTCGGACGGCAGGTTTTGAGGTTTTGACGCCGCTGAATTTCAAGTATGATACGTATATAATATAATTTTATAATTTTGCGATAATGCAATATTTTTATTGTAACGAAAAATATTATGTCTGAATTGATAATAAGCGTTTCAGGTTTGCGCGGCGTGATTGGCGAAACGTTGACGCCGGATGTTGCGATGGATTATGCGGTTGCATTTGCCGGTATTCTTCCGTCCGGCGGCATAGTAATAACGCGCGATAGTCGCGTATCGGGTTCAATGCTTGCGGATGCGATACATGCGGCGCTGAATGCGGTAGGACGCAATACGTTTGACGCCGGCATAACGGCGACGCCGACGACGGGGATTTTAGTGCGTCAATTATCTGCCGCAGGCGGTATTCAAATTACCGCTTCGCATAATCCGGGCGAGTTCAATGGAATGAAATTATTTTCGTCTGACGGTCGAGTTATTCCGAGAGACGTAGGCGAAAAAGTTTTGACGCGGTATAAAAATAAGAACTTGAAATGGGTAAATTTTGATTCCATCGGCAAGCGAATCGAATGCAAAAATACAATTACGGAACATCAAAAAGCAATTATTGAAACGATAAATTTGAACGCAATTGCGGAACGTAAATTTCGCGTGTTGCTTGATTCCAATCACGGAGCTGGGGCGTTGTTAGGGGCGTGGTTATTTGACGAACTTGAATGTAATGTAACAATAGTCGGCGAAGAACCGACGGGGCATTTTTTGCACGTGCCGGAACCGGTACGCGAAAATTTGACGCAAATATGCGACGTAGTCAAAAGCGGTCTTTTTGATATTGCATTTTGTCAAGATCCGGACGCTGATCGTGTTGCGATTATTGACGAAAACGGACGTTATATCGGCGAGGAGCTGACGCTTGCGATTAGTCTTAATCATATTTTGCGAGTTGCAAGCGGCGATGTTGAAGCGGGCGA
This sequence comes from Planctomycetaceae bacterium, assembly GCA_031277105.1. Taxonomy (GTDB): domain Bacteria; phylum Planctomycetota; class Planctomycetia; order Pirellulales; family Thermoguttaceae; genus WRKP01. The sequence continues at coordinate 8,473 of JAISLW010000039.1, forward strand.
TGTTGCGGGTAATCGCGGCGTTTTTAGGCGAGAAAGGGGAGCGGTGGTTATAAATTGCGCAACGAGCCGAGTCAATGAAGATATAGCGAAACGTTATGGCGTACCTGTTTATCGTAGCGCTGTTGGCGAGGCGAATGTTGTTGATTTGATGTTGAAGACGGGCGCTATTTTTGGCGGCGAGGGTAATGGCGGACCGATTGATCCGGCAGTGGGATTTGTGCGGGACAGTTTTGTCGGTATGGTTCAAGTGCTTGATGCAATGGCGGCGAGCGGCAAAAAAATATCAGAGTTGGCGGACGAGTTGCCGCAATATAATTTGGTCAAGCGGAAAACGAATATTGAGTTGTCAAAAGTACCCTTATTATTGGACAAGGTTGCGGAAGCGTTTAAGGGGTTGCCGTGCGACAAACTTGATGGATTGAGAATTGATCACGGCGACGCATGGGTCTTGTTAAGAGGAAGTAACACCGAACCAATTATAAGAATATTCGCAGAAGCGCCCGATGAAAAAAAAGCAAATCAACTCTGCGACGAAATAAAAAATCTAATAGACAAAGTATAATTTTATGAGTATAAAATCCCCTAAACAACTGCCTTACGGCAACGCTAATTTTAAGAGTGTCCGCACGGAAAAAAATTATGTTTATGTTGACAAGACGCGTTTTATTGAATTATTAGAAAACGAGAGCAACAATAGCAAGATATTTATTCGTCCGCGTCGTTTTGGAAAGAGTCTTTTTATTTCGATGTTGTCGTATTACTATGACGTTAATTATGCAGATGAATTTGAGCGGTTATTTGGCGATCTTTATATTGGTAAAAATCCGACGCAGTTAAAAAATAGTTATGCCGTGATGGGATTCAATTTCTCTGGAATCGATACGTTAAATTTTGAAAATTTTAGGAACTCTTTTCTTGACAATATACGAAATGCTGTAAGGCGTTTTCTTGACGGTCATAAAAAAATATTTCCCAATACGGAACAGATTTTGTCAAAAATTATAAACCATGAATATTCTGCTTTTGAAAGTTTTGATTTGGTTTTGGGGATTGCCGAGTCTGCGGGTATAAAGATATTTGTGATCATCGACGAGTATGATCATTTTGCGAATGATTTAATTGCGCGGGGTTCTAAGTTAGGCGATGTTTTTTATAAAAATGCAGTTTGCGTCAACGGCATAGTTCGTGATTTTTACGAGAAACT
>JAISLW010000090.1 GCA_031277105.1 Planctomycetaceae bacterium
CAATCGGGACGAAGACAAAACAACAAAAACATACATTAAATAACTCATGTTACGCAAGCGCGAACAGTTTAAAAAGATTATTTGAAATTTGAAATTAAATTTGAAGAGAACATAGAGAGAGGATTTTGTGGGAGTTTTAAGAGATTTATTAAAATTTTTCAACGGCGTTAAAGAATCAGAATCCGTTAGACGGCGTAAATCATTGCGCAATCGTATTTGCCGGATCGAAGAAATCGAACCGCGCGTAATGCTTTCCGCAACGCCTTACGAACCGCCTGAATTGATCAACATCGGCGTTGTTTTCCATGAAGATTATTACGCAGACCAAAATAATAATCACGAAGACGAAGGCGGAGATACGTTTATTGTTTCTTGGAACGGCGGCGCCAACGACACAATATTAAAAGAACTGGTAATCGATCTCAACGTTTTCGACGTAAGCGAATATTTATATTTCTATACGACCGATACGCCGGATACGCTAGGCGCCGCGCCTTATGGGGCGCCGTTTAATTTTACGATTGACTCTACAAGCAACGTTGTTAGCGCCAATGCAAAATTAGATCAAAACAGCGCTGGTCTCTACACAAAATTGACTATAACATTTGACCAAGATTTTACGGCAGACAAAAAATTCATATTCAAAATTGACGTAAACTCATACTCTGAAGCACAGCAAAAAATTAATCCAATTATTCCAGGTTCACATTTTGCAAATTCCTCTATCAGCGCAAAATTTGAATCGGATAATTATAAAGATTTTAATTTTAGCGGTAATTTTATAGACGAATATTCAGACCCTAACGCTCTTGATTTGAATGTTCCGCAAGACCAATATTACGCCGATGGTACTAGACCGAGAGGGGCAATGACGGCGGGCGTAATTGAAACAGCCGCAACGCCGCAATCGACTAAAGTTGGATCGATTTCGGGTTATGTTTACGAGGATATTAACGGTAACGGCGAGCGGGATGCGGCGAGTGAAGGCGGTATTGCGGACGTGAAAATTGAGCTTTTTGTCAAGAATGAAGCCGGAGATTTTGTAACGACAGATCTGATTCAAACGACGGACGCATACGGTTTTTACAAATTTGAAAATATTGAAGGCGGCAAAACGTATCGTGTTTTTGAAGTCAAGCAACCGGAAGGTTACACCGACGGCGATGAGCAGGTTGGTAAAATTAGCGGCGTTAAAGTTGGCAAAGTTGAACCGAATGACGCTATAACAGATATTCATATCGGCGCAAACGAACACGGCGCCGAATATAATTTTGGCGAATTGAAAAACAACGGCTCGATTTCAGGTTACGTTTATATTGACAAAAATAATAACGGCGAAAAAGAATCAGGCGAAGTTGGAATTGTCGGAGTCGAAGTGGCGCTTTATGTTTTGGACGAGGATAGCGGACTTTACAACTTGCTACAAACAATACAAACAGACGCAGCCGGTTATTATCAATTTACCGAACTTGAGCCGTTTAAGAAATATCAGGTAAAAGAAAAGCAACCGGTCAATTATTTTGACGGTAAAGAATCAGCCGGATATTTTAGCGTTGGCGTTGCGGTCGGCAATACGGACGTTGATGATATTATTTCAGAAATTCTGACGCCGTTAAACGGAGCGGGGAAAAATTTTAACTTCGGCGAATTACAAGGCGCATCCATCTCCGGCAACGTTTACGAAGACAAAAATAATAACGGCAAAAAAGACGACGACGAAAACGGTATCGAAAACGTTACGATTTATCTTTGCGTCATAGACGAACACGGCAATAAACATAATATCGCTCAAACCACAACAGACGAAAACGGAAATTATTCTTTTGACAATCTTGGACCGAATAAAACATATTGCGTAACAGAACTCGAACCTGATGGTTATTGCGACGGAAAAAATTCAGTAGGCACAATTGACGGAATCGAAACCGGAAATCAAACAGAAACAGAAACAGGAAACGACCAATTTGAAAACATAATCCTAAATAGCGGCAATAACGGAATAAATTATAATTTTGCCGAAAACCGTAAAGGTAATTTAAGCGGTTACGTTTATATCGACAAAAATAACGACGGCAAAAAAGACGACGACGAAAAAGGAATCCAAAACGTAATTCTATCTCTTTGGGTCTGGAACGAAACGCAACAAAAATACGTAAATACCACAAAAACCACAAAAACAGACGCATCCGGTTACTACCAATTCGAGAGTCTTTGCCCCTTCAAAAAATACCAAATCATCGAAACGCAACCGGCAAATTATAACGACGGACAAGAAACAATAGGAACTATAAACAACACAATAACCGGCGCCATTACCGAAAATGATAAAATCGCAGAAATAGAATTGCCGCCTGAAGGACAAGGTATAAATTATAATTTTGGAGAACTAGAAAAACCTGATCCCGATCCCGATCCCGATCCCGACCCTGATCCCGATCCCGATCCCGATCCCGATCCCGATCCCGATCCCGATCCCGATCCCGATCCCGATCCCGATCCTGACCCCGATCCCGATCCTGACCCTGATCCCGATCCTGACCCAGATCCTTACCCTAATCCTGATCCCGATAAACCTGAACCAAGTAATCCTGTGCAACCGGACGAGCCTAAAGATTCTGATCCTTTGGTTCCGTTGATTCCGTCTGGCGTGGTTCCGTTGGTTCCGTCATCTGGCGCTGGAGTTGGCGGTTCGGATGTTTCTCCTTATTGGCAGCAACCATTGATGAATAATGGATTGCAAACGGGTTATGGCGCCGGCGCTATGCCTGCGGCGGCTGTGAATTCGGCGTGGCATTTGAGTGTGATAAATGGCGGTTATCCGCGTGATATTGAGGGTCCGGAGGCGGTAGCGGATGGTATTGTTGCGGCGGATGCGGCGACGCGGCAGACGTTGATACTTCGCGGCGCTGAAGTTGATGGCGAAAGTGTTGCGGGGGCGCGGATGGTAAGTGTTGCGTGGGAGCCGTCGGCAATGGATCAATCCGTTTGGTATGTTCGGGACAAAAACGGCGTAGTGAGAAAACGGTTTGCGTTTGGAGTAAATGGCGGCAAGCCGGTTGTCGGTGATTTTAATGGCGACGGGATTGCGGAAGCGGCGGTTTTCCATGAGGGCAAGTGGTATATTGATCTCAATGGCAACGGCGAATGGGATGCGGGCGATCTGTGGGCGGAACTTGGCGGCAAGTTAGATCAGCCGATAGTTGGCGATTGGGACGGCGACGGCAAGACTGACATTGGAGTTTTTGGCAAAAAATGGTCGGGCGATGATGAGATAATTGCGACGGAGGCGGGGTTGCCGAGTGATCTTAACACGATGGAATTGGCGGCGGAACGACCGAAAAATATACCGCCGGACGTGGTTGTTTCGGAACGCTTAGAGAGCGTGAGGAAAATGAAACATTCACGCAACGGCGCGGTGCGGCTGGATGTAATTGATCACGTTTTCCAATACGGCGACGAAGGCGATCAGGCGTTTACGGGTGATTTTGCAGGCGATGGAATTAAGAAAATTGGAGTTTATAGAAATGGGACTTGGTATATTGATTATAATGGCAACGGTAAATTTGACGAAAATGATATAGCGGCGGAAGTAGGCGGCGAATTGGGCAAAAATGCTATTGCGGTCGTGGGCGATTGGGATGGAGACGGAATTGACAATATTGGAATTTATGTCGACGGAGTGTGGCATCTGGATACAACAGGAGATTTCGTTTTGAACGAGCGTATTGAGTTCGGGGAAATCGGGGATATTCCGGTTGTGGGTGATTTCAGCGGAAGTGGTATTTCGGAGTTAGCGGTTTACAGAGCCGCTCAAAACGATACAACTATCGCAAAAGCAATTGTAGCAACGCCAAATCCTGTAGTAGCAAAAAATATCGATCCGACTAACAATTCCGAAAATAATAATAACGGCAAAAACGATGACAACGATGAAACAGAAAATCGCACGCAAAGAACTCCATACACCGACGCCCCATTGCACCGACGCCATCACGCAAGACGTTAAAAAAATCGTAACCGTTCACGAAAATTTAGAAACGTCAATTTTTAGGGGGTAGGGGGTAGGGGATAGGGGATAGATTTATTGTAACAATAAATATTTGTCCTATCCTGTCCCGTTAGGGACAACATGTTGGTAGAAAAACAACGTCAAAAATATATTTGTCCCGCTAGGGACAACATGTTGTCCCTAGCGGGACAATGATTTATTTTTACATCGTTCTGACTTGCATGCGGGATGCTTGCGTTTCGCTAATTTGTCCCACTTGTCCCTCCTGTCCCACTTGTGCCTAAAAAAAAATTCGGTCAAAAAAATTTTTCAGAAAATTTTTGCAAGCTGGTATTGTGTTATTTTGCGGAATGATTTATACTACCGACCCGTGTTACAAAATTTGAGATCGAATTTTTTTTGATTTTGATTTTTTGTAACGTTAATTTGTTCAGGTAACTCAAATTTAGGAGGATGAAAAAATGGGAAAAGCAAATTCAAATTTTGTTTTCAATTCGATTTCAACAAGTATAAAAGTTGAAGTCAACAATGTTAATTTGGATGTTAATTTAGACGAGAGAAATGTTAAAATAGGCAAGGGGGGGGGGGGGGCGTAAGGCTGAAATTGCAATCTGTGTAATTCTACTAATTTGGGCAAGCCCTTTTCTAATTTTTTCTTTGGTTTTACTCTTGTTGAGCTTCTTGTTGTGATTGCGATTATTGGTCTTTTGATTGCGTTGCTTCTTCCTGCGATACAGGCTGCGCGTGAGGCGGCGCGTCGTGCGGAGTGTTCGAGCAAGTTACGTCAATTAGCCATTGCGTTGCACAATTATCATGACGCATTTGAATCATTCCCGTCGTCGCAAAGTGGGATTGATTCTCCTGGCATTGACTGGACTGCGGGGCAACATGAGCGTAAGCGTGTTTCGGGTTTTGTTGGTTTGCTTCCGTTTATTGAGATGCAGGCGCTTTATGACGCGATTTATGACGCGCAATTGCATTACAAAAACGGCAGTACGTGGGAAGGTTTCAGAACTCCGGCGACTGATAGCGGCACGGCTGGTCAATATTTTCAAGGCGTTTACAACATAAATATTTCAACGCTTCTTTGTCCGTCTGATCCAAATTTTGAGCCTCCGCTTGGTTATCAGGGGCGTAACAATTATGTTTTTTGTCAAGGTGATTTTCCTGGTCGCGGCGATACGCATCCGAATGGTTGCGGTTCAAATCCGCGTGCCGCTTTTGTAACTTGGAAATGGTTCAATATTGCTTCTGTTACGGATGGCACGTCGAACTCGATTGCGTTGAGTGAGCGTTGTATTGATCCTGGCAATGGCAACAAATACGCTTATGCTATTATTCAAGGCGGCAATATTATTTCCGGTTGGGGAGCGGGCGGCACGAGCAATGCGAATCCTAGTGCAAGCGGCGCGCAACCTACGCCGACGGGAAATTTCAAACCGTCAACGTGTTTTAATCTTCGCGGTTCCAAAGGAAATCTCATTGTACCGAGTGGCGCTTCGGTTGGTCATCGTAGCGGCAGGCGTTGGCTGTCGGGCGAGCCGATTTATGGTTGTTTCAACACAATGACGCCGCCAAACTCGCCAATTTGTATTAGCGGCACGGGTACAAGCGACGCGGGTTTTATACCGCCGAGTAGTTATCATTCCGGCGGCGTAAATGCTTCGCTTTTTGACGGGTCCGTAAAATTTATTGCAGAAAGTATAAACAGCGGCGCCGGAACTACGACGGACGGATTAGGACTCTGCATAAGAGCGGGACAATCCAATTTCGGAATTTGGGGCGCCGCCGGATCAATCAATGGAGAAGAAGCGGCACAGTTACCATAATAAATGATTAGGCAAAATTATCGTTATTAGGATCGCGGGCGTCTCGCCTGCAAGTTGCCAAAGGCAACCAAAAAAGCGGTTGAGATCAAAAACGCCATTTTAGCGGTTGAGTACAACCGCATGCAGCCGAAACGGCTGCGATCCGTCAGACAATTTTTCGTTATAAAAAAATTGTCCCACTTGTCCCTCATGTCCCACTTGTCCCTCAAAAAAATTACCAAAATGAATCTTAAAGATTCGATTAACCATTAGGGCATCTCTAAAAATTCATTTGTCCAGGTAGGCGGCGTTTCGCCCTGTGTTTAATTTTGGGCCGCATTACGGTTTACGACATCAATAAATTTTATTACTTCACAACGCTTAAAATACATCTATTTTACACGTTATGAATTATTAAAATTTAATAATTATTTTATACGTATTGCGGCCAAAAAAATAAACACAGCGGCGAAACACCGTCTACCTTTTTGCAAAAAAATGAATTTTTAGAGATGCCCATTAACCATTTACAATTACAAAAACGAAAGGAAATAAACAAATGAGAATATTTAATTTTAGTAGTGCGTTTACGCTTGTTGAGTTATTGGTCGTGATAGCGATTATTGGGTTATTGATTGCGTTATTGCTTCCGGCGGTGCAAGCGGCGCGGGAATCGGCGCGGCGGATGTCGTGTTCGAATAACATGCATCAAATTGGAATTGCCGTTCACAATTTTCACGACGCACGAAATGGACTCCCGCCGCTTATGATCGGCGGTGCAACTCAATCGCCGTCAATTTTTGTACATTTGCTTCCGTACATGGAAAAGCAAGCGATATTTGATTTGATACCGGAAGATTTCGATACGGCATCGGCAAACAATGCGTGGTGGGACGCTTTGCCAAATAAAAGATCAATGATCGTGTCAACATACATTTGCCCAACACGTGGCGCAAGAATCGCTGATAATCCAACATTAGTACAAGCCCCAAGAGCAACAGACGGATTCGTCTCCGATTACGTAACTATAATTTCAGAATCCGCAAGAAATACAAATATTAATTCCGATTTTCAACGCAATTATACAAGTAGTTCCCAAAGTGATTTAAACTATGGACCATTTCGAGAAGCAAAAATGCTAGATACAAGTCTTTCAGCACGCACAAAATGGGTTCCTAGAGATAGAATTTCACGTTTCGTTGACGGGGCGAGTAATCAATATATTTTTGTTGAAAAACATATTCCATCGGACAGATTGAAAAAATGTCAAGAAGGTTTAGCAACAGATGTAATTGAAGGAACCGCAGGGGAATCAGGTTATTGGGATTGTGGAGTTCAAATTGCGCGTTCTATTCCTGACGTCCCAACTGACGGTTCTCATATTAATATACTACTGTATAGTCCTGCTCGAATAGTCGTCAATGATATTTATGTACTGGCGCGTTCAGCAAACGAAGGCGTATCGACAAGTACATTACGAGCCGGAAGTCCGAATCTTTGGGATGCCAGAGGTTGGCCATTAGAGTACAGAGGTCAAGTTTCGGCGCTTGGTAGTTATCATACGGGCGGTTTTTGTCATCATCTTTTTGGCGATGGTTCGGTGCATGGATTTTCTCCTAATATCAATCGTCCGAATATTCATTGGCCGTTAGGTTGTGTAAACGACGGCGCCGCAGTAACTATTCCGTAGAATTTTTTTGATCGATAAAATTTAGAGAATCCTAAAATTTATTTTTTATTAACCACAAAAAAATTGTCCTTAATTGTTCCAATTGTTCCTCATGTTCCTCGTGTCCCTCAAAAACTGCCGATACGTAATTTGCTAGACAAATTTTCGTAAACGGTTACAAAAAAAATTTATGTTTATGAAAAAATTTACTTTTCGTGTTTTGTTGTTAATTTGTTTGTCTGTAATATTTTTGTTTTCTGGTTGTGGCAATAATTTTGTCCAATTTGGCGGCAAGGTAACAACTTCGGACGGTCAACCTTTTACCAAAGGTTTCGTTATTTTTACCGATGGCAAAAACACCGCGCGTGGACAATTACAACCAGACGGCTCGTATAAACTTGATTCCTTAAAAAACGGCGACGGATTACTGCCAGGACAGTATCAAGTTTATCTTGCGGGTTTCCAAGAAAATATCGGCACGGACAACGAGCCAAAATTCAAGTCAGACATAGATTTAAAATACGAATCACCTGAAACGTCCGGTCTATCATGCGAAATAAAAAACAAAGGACATTTCGATTTCATAGTAGAATTGAAAAAATAAGGAAGTAGGAAATAGGGAGTAGATAGTAGGAAGTAGGGAGTAGGGAGTAGGGAATCGTTTCGCCAAAGAAACGCAACCGAAACGGTTGCCTAATAAGGATCGCGGGTGAAACGCCTGCAAAAAAAATGAATGCAGGCGCTAAAGGATCGTACTCGCCGCCGGATCGCGGGCGTCTCGCCTGCATGCGGTTGTACTCAACCGCTAATGAGCGAGGTTTTGATCGTAACCGTTTTATTGGTTGCCTATCGGCAACATGCAGGCGGGACGCCCGCGATCCGTTGGTCTCGCCTGCATTTCAGAATCGCAGGTACTTCAGAATCGCAGGTACTTCAGGATCGCAGGCGCTTCAGGATCGCAAACATTTCGCCTGGTGTTTCTTCAGATTCGCAGGCGAAACGCCTGTATCCCAGGATCGCGGGCGTCTCGCCTGCATGCGGTTGTACTCAACCGCTAATGAGAGACGTTTATATCTCTGTTTGCCGATCGGCAAAGTGCAGGCGGGACGCCCGCGATCCGGTGGTCTCGCCTGCTTGTCAGGATCGTCGGCATTTCAGGATCGCAAACAGTTCGCATGGTGTTTCGTCAGATTCGCAGGCGGAACGCCTGCATCCCAGGATCGCGGGCGTCTCGCCTGCATGCGGTTGTACTCAACCGCTAATGAGAGACGTTTATATCTCAAGCGCCTTTTTGTTTGCCTTGCGGTAAATTGCAGGCGGGACGGTTGCGTTCA